>DXBN01000150.1 GCA_019116505.1 Candidatus Enterococcus avicola
TGCTACGCTTCATCACACGAGCGGCACGTGCACCAATTGCCCCCGTATCGTAGACTCCGCCACTGCCTTTTTTATGGGCGTCACCATATTTATCTTTCTCTCGTGAGCCTGACCATTGCGCCTTTTCCTCAGCTGTTTGACTTAAGCGCTGAATCTCACGCTTCAACTTCGTATTATCGGCGAGTTCGGTTGCATCACGTTGCTGCTTTTCACTTTCGTATAACGAATAATTCCCTTGATGTAAAACCAATTGATTACGCTCAATCGATAAAATATGATCGACTACTTCATCGACTAACTGACGATCATGACTGACTAAAATAAACCCTTGTTTCTTACTCTTTAAATACTTTGCCACCAGTTGACGTGAAGCCAAATCCAGATGATTTGTTGGCTCATCAATTAAAGGAAAACCTTCGTCTTGCGCAAATAAGATGGCAAGTAACACCTTAGTCTGCTCCCCACCTGACAATTGCCCGAAAGGTAGCCACAAAACCTCTGGATTGACCCCAAGTAAGTTCAATTCACGCTCTAACTTCCAGTATTCCGTTTCGTCAAATCCTTCAAGAATTTGGTAAGTCAGCTGGGTCACATCACTGACTTCTTGTGGAAAATACAAGAAGTTTGTTTGGTGTTCAATTTTACCGGTGTAAGGCAACTTTCCTTGAATTAAATTCAGTAATGTCGTTTTCCCCCGACCATTACGCCCAACAAGCCCTAGTTTCCACGTTGTTTGAATCGTCAAATTTGCCTTTTCAAATAATAATGTACTTTGTAAATCAAAGCCATAAGTTAAATTTTTAATTCTGATTGTCGACATATAGCCTCCTCACTCTTCCTAATTTTTTAGAAAGAAAAAACCTTCTCCAATTTTCAGGAAAAGGTTTGCTAACGTCGCCAAATAAAAAGATTCCTCCCTTGGCGAAAACATTCCCATCCTAAAAATCTGCACACTTCTTCCTTGGTCTTACCAAAAAAGTTGTCTGAATGCAGCTTCAATAAATGGGTTAAATTTTCAATTCCAAGATCCCTCACTTTTTATATTCTAGATTTAGTCTATCATGATTTACCAAAAAAGGGTACAAAAAAATCACTCGATTGGTTAGGCCGAGTGATAAAAGGAGTTTACTCTGGTTAGGAGTAAATGAAAAATAAAAAGGTTATTGTTGGTTATACACTTAGTATAAACGAGATCGTCAACTTTTACATAAAAAATAGCTAATAGTTTTATTAGATATTTCTTGTTTTATTCTTCATTTGTACTTATCTTTTTAATAATGTGCTTGTCATACGTTGAATTGAGAATGAAATACCATCTGTTGCTTCGTCTTGCACGGCTTCTGCTGCATTAAAAGCTTCAACATCGACTTCTCCATTCTTCAGGCTATCGATCATTGATTGACAACCTTTAACATAGTTTGTGTATGAACGTTCAAATTTTTTGTGGACACCAAGTACTTGTGCTGGTGGACGTAGTTTATTAATTTGCTCCAGCATTGCTTGATATTTAGCTGTGCCTTTTTCAAAGCTTTCGATAATAGCTGTTAACTTTTCAGCTGAAAGCTCACTTAATGTATCGTTATCAATCGCTTGACGAACTTCTTCATATTTAGGATTTAGCCCTTCTCCAATTTCCTCTGTATCTTGTACAATTTTATTAATATTTTGGATATAAAAACCAAGATTTGGTCTCACACAAGTTCCCTACTTTCTTTTGTTGATAGTTTATATTTTACCTTGTTTTACTCAAATAGAAAAGCACAAAAAAACTGTCCGAAATTACTTCCAGACAGTTTTTTTAATCTTTCAAATCAATTAAATCTTACCCATACGACGTTGGATAAATTTCACAACTTCGACAATTGGAATAATCGCAAATGATGCTCCAACAACGATTAACCATTGTGATGGATCAAGTGGTGTTACTTTGAAGATATCATTTAATCCTGGAATGACAACAATTCCCATCATTAAGACAAATGATAATAAGATTGCGCCATTAAACGTTTTGTTTTTGAACGGTCCAACTTTAAACAATGATTGATGAACCGATTTTACGTTGAATGCGTGGAACAATTGCATTAAACCTAATGTTACGAAGGCCATTGTTAAAGCATCCGCGTGTTGTAAGTCATACAATTGTGTTGCATCTAAACCAGAAACGTTTAAAGCTGTGTGAACTGGCCATTGAATCGCTGACCAATAAACGAATAAGACAGTTGCTGCTTCTAAAATACCTTGATAGATAATACTGCTCATTACGCCACCTGAGAAGAAGTTTGAGTTCTTTCCACGAGGTTTACGAGCCATTAAGTTACCTTCAGCAGGTTCCATTCCTAAAGCAATCGCTGGGAATGTATCAGTTACTAAGTTAATCCATAATAAGTGAATTGGTAATAAGATGTCCCAACCCATTAAAGTCATGATGAATAATGTTAATACTTCACCCAAGTTGGCAGCCATTAAGTATTGGATTGCTTTTTGGATGTTAGAGAAGACTTTACGTCCTTCTTCTACAGCAACAACGATTGTTGCAAAGTTATCATCGGCTAAGACCATATCAGAGGCACCTTTTGATACTTCTGTTCCGGTAATACCCATTCCGATACCGATATCGGCTTGTTTTAATGAAGGCGCATCGTTAACACCATCACCAGTCATCGCAACGACTTTACCAGCTTGTTGCCATGCTTTAACGATTCTTACTTTATGCTCTGGAGAAACACGGGCATATACAGAGTAATTTGTAATTTTTGAAGCAAATTCTTCTTCTGACATTAAGTTTAATTCTGCACCTGTTAAAACAGCTGAATCATCACCTGGTTGGATAATTCCTAAACGACCAGCAATTGCTTCAGCAGTATCTCTATGGTCACCTGTGATCATAATTGGACGAATGCCTGCATCTTTAGCAACTTTTACCGCACCTGCAGCTTCTGGGCGCTCTGGATCAATCATTCCGATTAAACCAGCAAAGATTAAATCATTTTCAATATGCTCAGAATCTAAATCTTCTGGAACGCTATCGATAAATTTATACGCTGTACCTAAAACACGTAATGCTTGTTTTGCCATATTTGTATTGGCTGTTAAGATTGTTTGTTTCTCTTCATCTGTCATTGGTAAAATATCACCATTAACATTTAATGTATTGACACGATTTAATAATACGTCTGGTGCACCTTTTACCGCTACAAAGAAACGGCCATCAGCTAATTTATGAATGGTGCTCATTAATTTACGCTCAGAATCAAATGGTAAGTCTGCCACACGTGGTTCTTTTTCAACTTCAACACGAACGTCAAAGCCTAGGTCTAAACCAAACTGAATTAACGCTGTTTCTGTTGGATCTCCGACAACTTTTCCTTCTTTATCAAAACGAGAATCGTTGGCATAGTTCATGATTTTAACTGCTAAAGCATCTGCTGGTACTTCACCTTGTGCGTCGTATTCATGACGATCAACATATAATTTTTCAACAGTCATTTGGTTTAATGTTAATGTACCTGTTTTATCCGATGCAATAATATCTGTTGCACCTAATGTTTCAACTGCTGGTAATTTACGAATCATTGAGTTACGTTTTGCCATTACTTGCGTACCAATTGCTAAGATAATCGTAACAATCGCTGGTAAGCCTTCTGGGATCGCTGCAACTGCCAGTGAAATCGACGTTAAGAGCATCTCTACCCAACCTTGATCACGTAACAGTGTTCCAACGAAGAACATAATTACAGCAACAATTAAAATGGCAAAAGTTAAGAATTTACCCAGTTGGTTTAAGTTGCGTTTCAACGGTGTTTCTGTTTCGTCAGCATTCGCCAACATGTTCGCAATCTTACCCACTTCCGTATTCATACCTGTATGAACAACAACCCCTTTACCACGACCATAAGTAACATTGCTGTTTGAAAATGCCATGTTAATACGGTCGCCTATTCCAACTTCGCTGTCTTCTAAAACGACAACTTCTTTTTCTGTTGGAACAGATTCGCCTGTTAAAGCAGCCTCTTCAATTTTTAAAGAGCTACTTTCAAATAAACGCATATCAGCTGGGACGATATCTCCTGCTTCTAACAATACGACATCTCCTGGAACTAAATTATGGCTGTTAATTGTAATGTTATGCCCGTCACGTAATACGTGAGCATCCGGCGTTGACATTTCTTTTAACGCTTCAATTGCTTGTTCGGCTTTATTTTCTTGAATCACACCCATAATCGCGTTAATGACAACTACGGCCAAGATAATAATCGCATCAACCCACTCACGGTGGCCTTCAGCGTTTGGTACTAATGCTGAAATCGCTGCGGCAATTAATAAGACGATAATCATCATATCTTTAAATTGCGCTAGCAGTTTTTGAAGCATTGTTGATTTTTTACCTTCATCTAGTTCGTTTGAACCATATTCCGCTAGGCGTTTTTCCGCCTCTGCTTCTGTTAAACCTTTTGGCGTCGTATTAAGATTACTTAATACTTCTTCTTCCGTCTGAGTATGGAACGCTTGACTCAGCTGTTGTTTCTTTGCTTGTTCGTCTGACATTTTTTTCCTCCTTAAAATGTTTTCCCACAAGCCTATTTCTTAGACATAAAAAAAATAGACTTGTGTATGCGTCACACATACATAAGTCTCACTAATTAAGACAACACCAGAAATCAGTAATTTCGGTTGGTGATGTTGTCACAGCCTATTGTATGCTGCCAGTTACTCCCCTATGAACAAATAATTACAAAATCTATTATACAAGAAGTCTCTAGCTTTTGACAGTATTTTTACTTTATTTTCATAAAACTAAATATCCACAATTCGAATTTTTGTAATATTTTTGTATCTCGACAAATCCTCCATTACTTGGGAGTAAGTCATTTTTCTTGGCAAATCAACAGTGTAAACGTTTGAATAAACTCGATGATCTTCAAAAAATTCTACATCAAAATCCAAGGTTTCCACCTTAATGCCATTTTCGTGAAAGTAATTTAAAATGAATTCTTTCGTTTCAGAGCGATGAACATAACGAATTTCCATTTTTTTCAACGTATTCACACGGATTACTCGATTAATAACAGTGAGAGATAAGATTATTCCTACAAAGCTACAAATGGCAACTAGATAATACCCCATACCAATCGCAATTCCTAGTCCAGCAACGGTCCAAATAGAGGCAGCTGTCGTTAATCCTTTGATTGAACGATTGGAAACAATGATTGTCCCTGCTCCTAAGAAACCAACACCGCTAACAATTTGTGCAATCAAACGTGTTTGATCTGAACGAATCGCTGAGAGCAGTTCTGGAAACTCTCTAGCTTGTTGCAAGCTTTCAGCGGCAATTTCAACTTGGGTTAATGCAATAATCGTAGCCCCTAGGCAGACAAGCATATGTGTTCTTAACCCTGCCGGACGATTTTTATACTCTCTTTCAGTTCCAATTATTCCTCCCATCGCTAACGCCATTGATAAACGAATGACAATTTCATTCAAACTGAGATGTAATTCCATGATATCCTCCTTTTTCCTTAATACCTAAATTGTAGACTATCTTTGAATAATTGAACAGTTGGAGCCTCTTTCCGACGAAAAAAAAAAGCAAGAAGTCAAATTGTTTCACTTCTTGCTTTTTATTAAGTACTACTATGTCAATATTAATAAGCGTTACAATGTTAATAATAGTCGACTTTGTAAAATTAAGCGATAATTGAACCGTTCGGCATGCCTGCGGGTGCTTCTACAATTTTTAATTCGCCTGCTTCGTTTTCAGCTGATAAAATCATTCCTTGGCTGATTAACCCACGCATTTTACGTGGTTTTAAGTTCGCAACAATTACGACTTTTTTCCCAATTAAGGCACTTGGGTCTGCATAAAATTCAGCGATTCCTGATAAAATCTGACGGTCTTGATTGTCGCCTGCTGCTAAACGGAACTGTAATAACTTATCTGCCCCTTTAACTTTTTGACAATCAATTACTTCTGCGACTTTTAATTCCACTTTATCGAAATCTTCGTATTTGATTTCTTTATCTTTAACAGAGGCAAATTCTGTTTCTTCTGGATCCCATTTGATATTCTCTGTTGGGTTTATGCCGCCTTCTGCCATCTTATTACGAATATAAGTTGCTTCTGTTTCAATCTCCAAACGTGGGAAGACTGGTGTCCCTTTTGCTACAACCTTTGTTTCTTCAGGGAATTCACCAAAACGCAAATCTTTCAGATGCATTTCTTCAGCATTCAATCCTAGTTGTTCAAAAATTTTACCTGGTGTTTGAGTCATGATTGGTTGTAAAAGAATTGCTGAGATTCGTAATGTTTCAGCTAAATGAACCATTACACTGTCTAGCTCTGATTTTTTCTCTTCATCTTTGGCTAATACCCAAGGCGCTGTCTCATCAATGTATTTATTCGCACGAGAAACCAATGTCCAAATTTCAGATAAAGCCGTGTTGAATTCCATTTTATCCATCGCTTGGTGGTAACGACCGATTACGTTAGCGGCTGTTGTCGATAGCTCACGATCAAATTCGGTTACTTTTGAAGCGTAATTTGGTACGACGCCATCACAATACTTGTTAATCATCGCAATGGTGCGGTTCAATAAGTTCCCTAAGTCATTGGCCAAATCATAATTTACACGAGAAACAAAGTCTTCTGGAGTAAAGACACCGTCACTACCAAATGGTACCGCACGTAATAAATAATAACGTAATGCATCTAAACCATAACGTTCTACTAACATTTCTGGGTAAACAACATTGCCTTTAGATTTAGACATTTTACCATCTTTCATCATTAACCAACCGTGACCAAAAATCTTTTTCGGTAATGGAATATCTAATGCCATTAGCATAATTGGCCAGTAAATTGTGTGGAAACGTACGATTTCTTTTCCGACCATATGAACATCAGCTGGCCAGTATTTTTGGAATAAGGAATCGTCCTCTGATCCATAACCTAAAGCCGTAATGTAGTTTGATAAAGCATCAATCCATACATACACCACGTGTTCAGGATTTGCTGTAATCGGTACGCCCCAAGAAAACGTTGTACGAGAAACCGCTAAATCTTCTAAACCTGGTTTAATAAAGTTATTGACCATTTCATTCTTACGTGATTCTGGTTGAATAAATTCTGGATGCGTTTCATAATACTCTAATAAACGGTCTGCGTATTTACTCATTTTGAAGAAATAAGATTCCTCTTTAACTAATTCAACTTCATGGCCACTTGGCGCTTTCCCACCAATGACTTTTCCATCTTCATCGCGATAAACTTCTGCTAATTGTGTTTCAGTGAAAAACTCCTCATCTGAAACAGAATACCAACCTTCATATTCTCCTAGGTAAATATCACCCTGATCTAATAAACGTTGGAAGATTTTTTGAACGGCTTGTTTATGCATGTCATCGGTTGTACGAATAAACTTATCGTAGCTAATGTCTAATCTGCGCCACAATTTTTTAATATCCGCAACCATGTGATCAACATATTCTTGTGGTTTTACGCCGAGTTCATCTGCTTTTTTTTCAATTTTTTGTCCGTGCTCATCAACACCTGTTAAGTAAAAAACATCAAATCCCATTAAACGCTTATAACGCGCCATCGCATCACATGCAATTGTTGTATAGGAATTTCCAATATGTAATTTACCACTTGGATAATAGATTGGCGTCGTAATATAAAATGTTTCTTTTTCAGCCATGAATTTGTTATCCTCCTTGTTTTGCTTCTAAATTCATTCTTTGCTAGTATAACATATTTTTTAAATATCGTTTTATTTTTCGCTAAGATTCTTTTAAAAGACAAAAGATTCGCTTTCTGTCTTTTTAACTTGTCAGAAAAAAGAAGCATGATAAAATAAATATACAAACCTATCTAAATAAGGAGGCTCGAATATGAGATTCACTTCAAAGGATCAAGAAAAACAGTACTATGAGCAAGAAGCAAGTGAAAGTGAATTTCTCGCTTGGTATAAAACACAATCACAGCCCGAATTTGAAAAACCATCTGTAACTGTTGATATGGTTCTGATGTGCTACAACAAAGAATTTGATCAGTTAAAAGTCCTGCTCGTTCAACGTAAAACCAACCCCTTTCGTAATTCTTGGGCACTACCTGGAGGCTTCGTTCATCCAAATGAATCGACAGGTGAATGTGTGATTCGAGAAACCAAGGAAGAAACAAGCGTCAATATTTCTGCTCAAAATATTGAACAGTTACATACTTTTAGCACACCAAATCGTGACCCTCGCGGTTGGGTAGTAACGGTTAGCTACTTAGCTTTTATCGGCGAAGAACCCCTCGAAGCTGGAGATGATGCCAGTCAAGTGCGTTGGTTCTCGCTTGAGCGCAGAAATGAACGTCTCTTTTTAACCAATGACGATATTGAAATTTCTCTCGATCTAGCAACCGGTAAAGCATTGAGTCAAGATAGCTTAGCTTTTGACCATAGCGATATTATTTTGAAAGCTTTTAAGCGTATTTCAAATAAAATGGAAAACCAACCTCAAGTTTTACAAGTCCTTGGCGAGGACTTTACCATTACCGAGGCCCGTAAAGTTTTTGCAAAGTTTCTTGGTGTGAATTTTCGAGAAATCGACCATTCAAATTTTAAGAAATCGTTACTTAAATTTTTGGAAGAAGTCGGTGAACGCTCAACCGGCATTGGTCGCCCATCCAAAGTCTACCGACTGAAACCAGAAATCTTTGTAGAAGAATAAGAGTTGTTGCTTTGGAGTGCTCAGATGCGAGTGATAAGCAAAGAAACGTTTGAAAGTGCTCTTTACTTTCAAAAAGGTTCTAGCTTATCACCGAGTCACAGCTTCAATTATGCCGTTTCAATAAGAGGCTATAAAACAAACGTTCAGGAGCAAGAGATAAGCGGGCATTAGAAAAAATCGTTTTTTGATTTTATTCTAGTGACAACTTATCTCCGCAGCTCCTGTTTATTTTATACCGTTTTAATAAGAGGCTATAAATGAAGCGCTTTAAAACTCTATTTAAATACATAAAACGAGCAACCCTTCTTTTTAAAAAGGGCTGCTCGTTTTATTTTCGTTATATCAATTCTTTATCATACCACTGCGTTTTATATTTGATCTTTGTTAGAAACTGATTCCAATCTTTCAACTGAAAGGTTGTAGTACGATTTTCTTTTTCTTTATTCAAATACTTATTTTGAATTTTAATTTTATCAAAATTTTTGACGAGTAAGAAGCTAACTTGTTCTAAATAATTTTTTGTTTGATTAGCTTTTGTTGTATGAAGTTGCTAGACCACTCTTTTTTGTTTTTGATAGTTTTTTGCATCTTTTAAATGAACTTTTTTTATTCGAGCGGCCTTTTTACGACAAGCCAGTTTTCGTTCTGCTTGAACAATTTTTTGATCAATCTTCTTTTGACAAAAATCAGGCAGGACTAATTTTTGATTCATTGAAATTAATTCGTGGGGATTAAATGTCAACTTGACTACTTCCCCGGTCTTTTTTAATGGCGGTATTTCTTCTAAGCATAATAATGAAACATAAAATTCTTGACTATGTTTTGCTGAGATTGTGGCCGACTTAATCTCGCCTTTGACTTCACGATGTTGGTCAACCACGACTAACTCTTTTAGCTTCGGCAATTTTAAGTAATTATCTGCTAACTGAACCGTTCCTTTTTGATTGTTTGTCGTGTACGACTGCCAACTATTTTTCTTACTTTTTAACTTTGGGTAACCAGCCCGACCGTTATAGTAATTTCGAAAGGCGCGTTCCAGATTACGCTGCGCATTGGCTAAAGCTAAACTATCCGTTTCTTTCAAAAATGGATGTTCTTGCTTTAATTGAGCCGGCGTTGCCTTTTCCATGCCGGGCTCTTGTCGACGCATTAATAATTGATTGTAAGTAAATCGTACACAACCAAATGTTTCGATAAAAAATTTTCTTTGGATTTCATCTGGATAAATCCGAAACCGATAACCTTTTAATTCTTTCATCCGCTCCTCCTCTTCCTTTTTTAAATTGTCTGAATTAACAGACTTTTTAAAAGATACTACCTATCATAGAAAAATAACAACGATAATGCAAATAAATCGAAAAAAAAGAACAATTCAAGTTTTTTAACTCAAATTGTTCTCAATGATTAAGAAGTTACTTTTTCTTTTTTAATTTGTTTACTACGTAATTGACCACACGCAGCATCAATGTCGGTTCCGAATTCTTTACGGATTACCGCATTCACTCCATGTTTTTTCAAGACATTATAAAAGGCTAAAACATCGGCCTTACTACTACGTGAGTACTGATCGTGCTCACTGACTTTATTGTAAGGGATTAAATTGACGTATGTCAGTTTCTTCTTATCTTTCAGTAAAGCCGCTAACTGTTCGGCATGTTCTTCACGATCGTTAACATGACTTAGCATAATATACTCAAAGGTGATGCGGCGATTGGTTTTTTCTAAATAGTAATCGACTGCCAACATCAATTTTTCTAATGGGAAGTTCCGATTAATTCGCATAATCGACGTACGAACGTCATTATTTGGTGCATGTAAAGAAATCGCTAAATTGACTTGTAAGCCATTTTCGGCAAATTCTTTAATTTTATGTGCCAAACCACTTGTCGAAACGGTAATATGACGCGCTCCGATTGCCAAACCTGTCCCATCATTAACAACGTGTAAGAACGTCATTAAGTTGTCATAATTGTCAAACGGCTCACCAATTCCCATCACTACAATATGTGAAACGCGATCGCCTTGGTTTTGGTTATCAAAGTAGCGTTGAACTGCTAAGATTTGTGCCACAATTTCACCGGCTGTTAAGTCACGTGTTTTTTTCAGTAAGCCACTGGCACAAAATGTACAGCCAATATTACAGCCGACTTGAGTCGTTACGCAAACAGACATACCGTATTCTTGACGCATCAACACTGTTTCAATCATATTTTTATCTGGTAATTGGAATAAGTATTTAACCGTTCCGTCTTTTGATTCTTGCACAATCACTTGCGTTAAAGGGTCGATAATAAATGCTTCAGACAACTTGTGAATTAAATCTTTGGATAAGTTTGTCATTTCACTAAACGAGATGACACGTTTTTGATAAAGCCATTCCCATACTTGATTGGCGCGGAATTTTTTTTCGCCGTTTTCAACGAGCCATGCTTCTAGCGTTGCTTTTTCTAAGCCATAAATTGAAGGTTTCATTTTTTTCCTCATTTCAAAAAGAGTCGGTTTCACTATAACCGTTTTTTTGTGAAATTGCAATCTATTTCACGAAAGACTTTCAGCTAAAAAAAGTGTGCCTGATTTCTAAAAACCAGACACACTTCTTATTCTTTATTATTCAATTTCCTCATATGGAAAATCATCGACATCAACAGATGCTTCCACTAAAACCTTACGTGGCTTACTTCCTTCTGATGGTCCGACAATTCCTTGCGCTTCTAATTGATCAACTAAACGCGCTGCGCGATTATAGCCAACACGGAAACGACGCTGTAATAATGAGACGCTAGCCGTTTGCATTTCAATCACTAAATCTTTAGCTTGTTCATAAAGTTCATCTTGATCTTCCGCGACATTTGGACTGTTTGGATTAATATCTTCTTCGGTAACCATCATTTCTTCCACATAGTTGGCCCCTTGTTGGTCCGTTACAAAAGAAACAATCGCTTCAACATCTTGATCTGAAATAAAGGCTCCTTGCACACGAATTGGTTTGTTTTCTCCCATTGGTAAGAAGAGCATATCGCCGCGACCTAATAATTTTTCTGCCCCATTGCCGTCAATAATTGTTCTTGAATCTGTTCCACTTGAAACAGCAAAGGCCATTCTAGACGGAACGTTGGCTTTAATTATCCCGGTAATGACATCTACACTTGGTCGTTGTGTCGCTAGAATCATATGAATCCCTGCGGCACGTGCCATTTGTGCTAAACGAATAATCGCATCTTCCACTTCATTACTAGCAACCATCATCAAATCTGCCAACTCATCTACAATTACGACAATAAATGGTAAAATCGGATTCTTCTCACCCGTTTCATTGTTGCGTCGAGTGATCATATCATTGTAGCCCGTAATATTTCTAGCACCGACAGCCGCAAATTTTTCGTAGCGTTCTTCCATTTCTTTCACGACTTTTTGTAAAGCTTGCGCTGCTTTTCTTGGATTGGTCACAACCGGTGTTAATAAATGGGGAATGCCGTTGTAGACATTTAATTCGACCATTTTAGGATCGACCATCATTAATTTCACTTCATGTGGTTTAGCACGCATTAAAATACTTGTAATAATGCCATTAATCGCAACTGACTTCCCACTACCAGTGGAGCCTGCTACAAGTAAATGTGGCATTTTGGTTAAATCAGCTGTTTGAACACGACCTGAAATGTCACGACCTAAAGGCACTTCAAGTAAATTATCCTCTGTCGCAGGATTGTTTTCAATCATTTCTCTAAAGGAAACCGTGCTCACCGCATCGTTTGGTACTTCAATCCCGATTAACGATTTACCTGGGATTGGGGCTTCCATTCGTAAATCTTTCGCCGCTAAAGCTAAAGCAATATCATCGGTTAGGCTAACGATTTTACTAACTTTCACGCCAATTGCTGGTTGGATTTCAAATTTGGTTACCGATGGACCTAAACTGGCTTTGACAACTTTGGCATCGACACCAAAACTTTCAAACGTTCGTTCTAAGACGCCAATATTGCGTTCGATTTTTTTATATTCCCCACTTTGGTCAGTTGCTTTGACTGCCTGTAATAAATTAGCTGGTGGCAATTCATAGGCTTCGTCTTCAACTTCTTGTGGAATTTCAAAATCTAAATCTTCTTGATCATCCACTTCTTCTTCCATGGCTTTTGGTACTTTTTTGGCAGTTTGCTTAACCGCTTCTTCTTCAGGTTCTTGGGTTAACGCTTGGAATGTATCGATTGGTACAAAACTTAATTGTTCTGGTTCACTATCGACTGTTTCGGATTGAACAAAGGCTTCACGTTCTTCTTTTGTTGACGGACGTACGGTATTAGCTTGTTGTTCGCGAATCTCAGCTAAGATAGCTTCACGCTCTGCTTGTTTCTTTGCCTCTTTTTCGGCTTGTTTTTCAGCTTTACGCGCTTGACGTAATTCTTTTTTTTCAGCTTTGAACGCTTGTTTTTCCGGACTTTCTTCAAGAAAACCGCCAAGACGCTCTTTTACCCCACTTAAGAAATCTAGTAATTCATGCAAACTCAAATTCGTACATAAAAAGCCACCGATTCCTAGTAAAATACCACTAATGATATAACTACCAATTCTTGAAACCAAGAAATAACTGGTTTGATAAATTAATCCACCAAGCATCCCGCCACCAACATTTTGGGTGACTTGATTGACTTTTAAATCTGTTAGTAATAAGCCCCAAGTTGTGCTTAAAACAGATAAATCTTCTGTTTGAATTTTTTGGAATAATTGAATATGTAAAAAGTTAACAAGTGCTAAGTAAATTAGTAAACTACCAATTAAACGACGATAATTGGTCATCGTTGCTTCCGTATTGCGGATAATTAAAATTCCGCCGTAAAATGCAAGTGCGATTGTTAAAATAGGATATGTATTTCCTCCAATTACTCGGAAGCCATTGGCGATTAAATTCCCTAAAAATCCTAATTGAAATAAGCCGAATAAGGCAAATAAAATAAATAAGAAGCCTAAACTAATTAACGTTAATTTTTCTTCTTGGCGTTTTTGTTTTTTTGTTTTCCGTTTTTTTGCCGGACGTTTTTTCTGTGCCATTTCATCCCTCTTTCCATCTTCTCCATTATAGCAAAAAAAAAGATGGGAACAAAAGTTTTCCTCATCTTTCTTTATTTTTTATTATTCGGCTGCTAAATTGGGAGGTATTTTTCTATCGGAACTAAAAACTCACAAACTTGCTCTGTCCCAATTGTTGTTTTAAATCGTTCGATAATCGGACTCTTGCGTAACTTTAGTTGTTTTTCTTTCATTTTTTTATCTATCGTCAACCAGAATGTTTCGACCGCCTCGGTTATATGTGGCACTTCAAAGATGACATATGTTCCACCAGTAAATAACCTTTCTTGTACTAATCCGTGCGATACATATGCTCCTGATACAAATAACGCTAAATCATATCGACAGGCTTCTGGCGGTGTATTTTGAGGATCATCTAATGGAATACCTAAAATACCGGATTCATTCAGATCGTTCTCCAGATGATTATCTTTAATCCATTTCTTAAATGTCCTCATCATTTCAAAATTCTCTTTACTACCATAAGGACCGACATTTCTCATATAGACTACTTTTTGCATCGGTAACGTTTCAATTTCTTGTTTCATTTAAATAAACTTCCCTTCAAAAATTCTTTTGAAAGAACTGCAGTCACTTCCTATTGATAACGATAATATGATTAAAAATAGTTTGCAATCAGTATTTTAAAAGTAATTCTATTTTCTGATTATTTCGATTGCTTCGATAAGTAAGACGCTATTTCTTGACGTAATTCGCCATGCTTTTCTTCTGCATAGGCTGTCTCTTCATTGGACCAATTTGATTTATCATATAACCAAACGGGCATTTTTCTACGTTCTTCAACTTCCCAACCATAACGTGGAAAAATGTGGGCGTGTAAATAAGCATCGGTATTACCTAAGATATCATAATTGATTCGTATCGCATCGGTACTAGCTAAAATCGCATCACCCAACAAACTCATATCGACTAAAAATGCTTGTCGTTCCGCTAAACTTAAATCATTTAACGAAAAAACTTCACGCTTTGGTAATAAGACACAATAACCTGGTAAAAACTGGGTATCGCCAAAAACCGCATAGCCTCCAGTTAATTCTTTAATTACCATCGGATTGTTACCTTCGACGGCAGCTTTGATTCGATTTTCTCTCCAACTCATCTTCCACACTCCTTTTCTTTCTATAGTATGACAGATTTCAAGCAAACAAAAAAGATGAATCGCTTCATCTTTTTCGTTCCTATTTATTTTAATGCTTAAGGTGTTACATCTTCACCAAACCATTTGATTGAAATTTCAGCAAACGAGCCGTCTGCTTGTAATTTAACCAGTGTTTCGTTAATTAAATCTGCTAAAGCTTGATCGTCTTTTCGAACACCAACCGCAAAATCTTCTACTTCAAAAGGGCTATCAATTACATTGTAATCCGCTAACTTATCCGCTTTAGCTAAGTAATATTCAGCATATACACGGTCAATTAACAAACCATCAATTCGACCATTTTCCAAATCAATAAATGCTTCATTAAAGCTTGCATAAAGTGTCGCATCTTGTCCATCAACCAATTCTTTTAACACTTCTGGTTGATCGTTAAAAGTTGTATAACCGGAAGATCCTTCTTGCGCGCCTAATTTTTTCTCTTTCATACCTGCAAAATCAGTAATTCCGCTATCTTTAGCCGTTACTAAGACTTGTAAATTTTTCATGTAAGTATTTGTAAATAAGACTTTTTTCTCGCGCTCTGGTGTAATAGTATAACCATTCCAAATCATATCAATCGTCCCATTTGATAATTCGGTTTCTTTCATTGACCAATCAATCGGTTGAAATTTAACTTTCTTATCCGCTGTTTCAAATACTTTTGTCGCTAACTCAACGTCAAATCCAGTTAAGTCCCCGTTATCGTCACGGAAACCCATCGGTACAAACGTATCATCAAGTCCTACAATCACTTCATCTTTTTCCGTTGCGCTTGGTACTGCTTTTCCTGCATCTTTACCCGAACCACAAGCAGCTAAGGTAACCATCCCAATTGCTGCAAACCATAATAAACCTGTTTTCTTTTTCATCTTTTTTTCCTCCTCTTATCCTCTTAATTCGGTACAACTTCTAATAAGTTATCCGCAATATTTTTTGCAAAAGCTAAATCGTGGGTTACCACAATTTGCGTTACACCCTCTTCTTTTAATCCTAAAATTAATTCTTCGACTTGTTGTCTAAGTGCTGGATCAAGTGCACTTGTTGGTTCATCATAAGCTAAAACTTTGGGTTCCATCGCCATCGCACGAGCGAGTGCTACCCTTTGTTTTTGTCCACCTGATAATTGATACGGATAACTTTCAAGTAATTCTGAAATTCCTAACTGTTCTGCGAGCTTTTTGGCTTTTTCGGTATATTTTTCTTTTGATTCTTTTAAAACCAATTTCGGAGCCAAGGTGATATTATCAAAAACCGATAAATGTGGGAATAATTGAAAATCTTGAAAAACAACACCCACCACTTGTTCATCTTCTTTTAATAAATCTGGTGAAAAAGCTTGTCCATCAAGTAGGAACCTCCCTTCATCGGCATTTTCTAGACCGGCTAAGATGCGTAGAAAAGTCGTTTTCCCACCGCCAGAAGGTCCTACAACACTTAAAATACTGCCTGTTGGAATATCTAAATCTAATTGATCAATAACTTGTTTTTTTCCAAATTTCTTTGATAAACCTCTAATTTGTAACATTTTGTCTACCTCCTAGCGATAATAGTTATAGTGTGTTTCAACTTTTTTCAAAATAATTGTAAAAATACCGGTTAAGCAAAGATAAATCACCGCGACACCTGCCAGTGGTAAAAGCGTTGCATCACGTTCCATGGCGATTTTCCCCATTCGCATCACATCCGATAAACCTAAAATGTAAATTAACGAGGTATCTTTCACTAAACTAATAATCTCATTCCCAACGGATGGTAAAGTAATTTTAAAAACTTGGGGAATAATAATTTTCGTAATCGTTTGGCTTTTTTTCAAACGTAAGACTTGAGCCGCTTCATATTGTCCTCTAGGAATCGATTGAATCCCACCACGAAATATTTCCGCAAAGTAAGCCGCATAGTTTAATATAAAAGCAAAAATTGCAGCATCGAAACGATCAAAGACAATTCCGACCAGTGGTAAACCGTAAAAAACAAAAATCAATTGTAGTAGTAGCGGTGTTCCCCGCATCAACCAAACATAAGCTTGGGTTAACCAGCGTAAAACTGAAATCCGATTGGATAAAGCAAAAGCGAAGATTACGCCTAATGGGATCGACCCGATTAAGGTAAAAGTAAATAATTGCAAAGTAATGCCCGCTCCCTCTAAAAGTTGGGGAAAGACTGAGATTAAATACGACATTGATAATTTCCTCCTTTAAAAAATGTACAAAAAAAGCCCTCTGGAAATAAATCCAAAGGACGTCTAGTAACGTGGTTCCACCTTTTATGCACGACTTTTCTCACAAAAAATCGTCTCATTCAGTCATTGATTGGTTTATAAAAAAGAAGAACAAAAAAGTCCTCTAGCTACGGATAGCTAAAGGACGTTCAATACGTGGTTCCACCTTTTTTTGTTTACTCTTCGCAGAAATAAACCTTCGTAAGTCATCAAACAATGACTGAAGCTATAACGGGCTTACCCGGATTCTCCTACTTGTTTCAAAAAATCGACTCCAAGATGTGTTTCACTTCATTCCTATGATCTCCTTCCACCATTTGGAGACTCTCTAAGCATAATCAACAAAGTTACTGTTCTTTTCGATGTCTATTTATTAAGTTGAGTCATACTTTACAGTAACTTTTATCTTCTGTCAACACTTTTTATTTTTAATTTTAAGTAAATCATGTGGTATCTTTTCGAAAGTCCTTTGACTAGCGGCTAATTTTCGTTACAATTATGTTAGATACTAAATAAAGGAGAAACCTATGAATATTGAAACGCTTCAAAAAATTTACCCCAACGCTTCTCTACATCCCTTCTCGACGGATGATAGTGATTACTTCGTTTTTTCTGATCAACATAAATTTTTATGGATTCCTAAAAACAATCTTTCGAAAACTGAATTTCAACTTTTACAATCGTTGACAACACCCAGTAAGCAAGGGAAACAAATGAAAGATCATCCCTGGTTCGCAGTTTTGTTTGAACACCAAAAACCACCTGTTGACGAAGGCGCTTATCGGATTATTCAAGTCGAATTCAATCAGTTAGATAGTGCGACAATTGAAAATTGGAATACGGAATTACAAAGTATTTTACCTCACCTCGTCGATTACTTTTTTGTGACGGACACATATGCTCTACTTGTCGAAGTTTATCACGAAGAAGCTTTGATGATTGATGATCTTGAAGGTGTCTTTTTAGCACTTGACGGTGACTTTAATTTGTATACGAAGATTTTTGTTGGTTCTTTTTATGGTCATACAGAAGACTTTACTCGTCTTTTGGAAGAAGAAGAAGCTCTTTTCCATCATCAACTTGCAAATACAATTGAAAAAAAGATTTATAATTTAGCTTCCTCAAGTGTCGCGTTCTTTTCATTCAATGCGGTTAAGGATAGCTATTTGATGCGAACTTTATACCACCAATGGTTTCAAGAAGACGATTTAATCGATATCATTACTAACCTTTGGAAAAACCAAGGAAATGTCAGTTCCACTGCGAAAGACTTATTTATGCATCGCAATACTTTGCAGTATAAATTAGATAAATTTCAACAGTTGACTCATTGTAACTTAAAAAAAATGGACGACCTCTTTCTTTGTTATTTACTAACTTTAACTTTTAAATAATACTTTTTACAAGGTGCACAAGAAATGAATCATTTTTTGTGCACCTTTCCATTGATATAATAAACCGTTTTCATTTATAGTAAGGGTGTAAATAATTTAAGTGAAAGAAGGAATTTAGACATGGTAGAAATGGCCTTAAAAAACATACATAAAAAATATGACAATAACGATTTTTATTCAGTAACAGACTTCAACTTAGATATTCAAGATCGCGAATTTATCGTTTTCGTTGGACCTTCAGGTTGTGGTAAATCAACAACATTACGTATGATTGCTGGTTTAGAAGATATCAGTGAAGGTGAATTATCAATCGGCGGACGTGTAGTCAACGATGTAGCTCCAAAAGATCGTGACATCGCGATGGTTTTCCAGAACTACGCTTTATACCCACATATGACTGTATACGATAACATGGCTTTCGGTTTAAAATTACGTAAATACGACAAAGCTGAAATTAAAACGCGTGTAGACAGCGCTGCTGAAATCTTAGGCTTAACAGAATTATTAGACCGTAAACCAGCTGCTTTATCTGGTGGACAACGTCAACGCGTTGCCTTAGGACGTGCGATCGTTCGTGACGCAAAAGTCTTCCTAATGGATGAACCTTTATCAAACTTAGATGCGAAATTACGTGTAGCGATGCGTGCTGAAATTGCGAAATTACACCGTCGTTTAGAAACAACTACAATCTACGTAACGCATGACCAAACAGAAGCGATGACAATGGCTGACCGTATCGTTATCATGAAAGATGGTTTCGTACAACAAATCGGTTCTCCAAAAGAAGTTTATAACTCACCAGTTAACGTATTCGTTGCCGGCTTTATCGGATCACCAGCGATGAACTTCTTCAACGTTACTTTAAACAACGGCGTTATCTCTGATGGACACGGATTAAATTTACGTATTCCTGAAGGACGTAACAAAGTTTTAGTTGAAAAAGGTTACGAAGGTAAAGAATTAATCTTTGGTATTCGTCCAGAAGATATCCGTACAGAACAAATCGTTCTTGACGCTTCTCCTGAATCAACTGTTCACGCAGAAGTTGTTGTATCTGAGTTATTAGGTGCAGAAACAATGCTTTACACTAAAATTGGAACAACTGAGTTTATCTCAAAAGTAGATGCTCGTGACTTCCATAGCCCAGGTGAAATGATTGATTTATCATTCAATATCAATAAAGCACAATTCTTTGATAAAGACACTGAAAATGTAATCAAATTACCTTAATCTTGATAGTTCATTTGTAATACTCACTGGATTTGCCCCCTTATGGGTATTGCAATGTAATCTATAAATTTCCTTATTTTGTATCCCCCCAAGAACGAGCCATGATATACTTATGTATCATGGCTCGTTCTTATTTATTGTTTTTTTTCAATTAATAATTTAAGATAAAATTAAATCCTTTTAAGAAAGTTGGTATCTTTAATGCACGTCTTAGGAAATATCATTTGGTTTTTATTTGGTGGTTTTATTGGTGGCCTTAGTTGGACAATTGCAGGAGCACTCTGGTGTATGACTATTATTGGAATTCCCGTTGGCATGCAATGTTTCAAACTTGCTTCTTTAAGTTTTTGGCCTTTTGGTAAAGACGTTGTCTATGACAATACATCCGGTGCATCTCTCCTTCTCAATATTCTATGGTTAATTTTTAGTGGACTGCCTCTAGCCCTTGGTCATTTAGTTAGTGGGCTCTTGTTAACGATTACAATTATTGGAATTCCTTTTGCCAAACAATCTTTCAAACTCGCACGACTAGCTTTAATGCCTTTTGGTGCACGAGTTGTCAACATTCGTTAAAATCCAAAGAACCTACGCTATCGAAGTTTTCCATTCGATAGCGTAGGTTCTTTTACTTGATAAATTACTCTACTGATAAGCTCGCGCCATTGGTTTCTATCACTTCTTTGTACCAATAATAACTATCTTTCTTATAGCGATCAAGCGTGCCGCCCTCTTCATCACGGTCAACATAAATAAAGCCGTAACGTTTTTGGTAACCATTTAACCAACTTAATAAGTCCGTAAATGACCACGTACAATAACCCAAAATTTCACAACCTTCATCCGAAGCTTTAATCAACTCTTTTAAATGAGCTGCTAAATAAGCAATTCGATAATCATCATGAATTTTGTTGTCTGCAGTCTTTTTATCGAATGCACCTAGACCATTTTCCGAAATAATGATTGGTAAGTCATAACGACTAGTAATTTCTTTACAAGCAAAACGTAACCCAGATGGATCAATTACCCAATCCCAATCGGTTGTCTCTAAATAAGGATTGCTTGGATTTTTATAGACTCCCGGTACACCAGTTACTTGTCCGGTCCCTTTTTTACCTGTTGTATTCATTTCACCAAATGGCGTCACACCATCTAGCGGATTGTATTCAACTGTTGCGGTCTGGTAATAATTGACACCCATAAAATCGACTTTTTGAGCAGCCGCATGTAACGTTTTAGAATCTTCTTCCGTAATCGTCGGCGCCACACCTTGTTTTTCTAAATATCGCAAAGCTGTTCTAGGATAACGACCATAGGCATAAACATCCATCCACCAAAAACTCTTTAAGTTGTCATGGTCTAATTTAGCCATCCCATTTTCAGGACGACTATCAATCGCATAACTTGGGCTATAAGCAAAGCTAGCCCCAATTTTTCCTTCAGGCATGATTTCTTTAAAAGCTAAGACAGCCTTCGCATGTGCTAAAAAGACATGATGATTGACTTGATAATACGTTTTTTCATCATTGAA
>DXBN01000151.1 GCA_019116505.1 Candidatus Enterococcus avicola
CATGGTGGTGTGACACGTGCCCGTAAACTAGCACAATTCTTAAAAACACCAATTGCAATCATTGACAAGCGTCGTCCAAAAGCGAACGTTGCTGAAGTGATGAATATTATTGGTCACGTTGAAGGAAAAACGTGTGTCTTAATTGATGATATGATTGATACGGCTGGTACAATTACATTAGCAGCCAATGCACTGAAAGCAGCGGGAGCAAAAGCGGTTTACGCTTCTTGTACACACCCTGTTTTATCAGGTCCAGCATTGCAACGTATCCAAGATTCAGCAATTGAACGTTTAGTTGTGACAGATTCAATTAACTTACCAGCGGATCGTCGCATTGATAAAATCGATGAAATCAGTGTCGGTAACTTAATGGGTGAAGCAATCAAACGTATCCACGAGAACAAACCCGTGAGTCCATTATTTGAATCAATTGATAATATAGAAAAATAAATAAAAGAAAAAGACAAAATCGTTCAGATTTTGTCTTTTTTTGGTTGTGAGTTCGTTCTAATTACTAAAGTAGCCATCAATAGCTTTTTTGATATTTTCAATGTCTTTGGTCAAAAATAATTGGGCTAAAATTGGAACTTAGGGAATCGTGGTTTCGTTTAATATTGGTGGGAAAGGTTTTGGAACAATGATGGCATCTACACTTTTGTTTTTTAAGGCGGTTTCCCAATCAAAGGTGATATCATATTGGTCTAGTGCTTGATGTAACGCAATTTCTAATGGCTTCGTTGTAGGCAGTCCACCTAAGTAAGAAATACTCAACAGTTGATTCGTATACAAGACAAAAGCTATTTTTTTCATCACAAACACTCCTTGATAAATTATTTTTAATTTAATAATAGCTGCGAACGATGGGAGTTAGTCTTTTAAAATAGCGATTGCCCGCACGGGAGAACCGTCGCCTTCTTGAATTTTTAAGGGTAGTCCATAAAAAGTAAAGGAACAATTAAAAGGCAGATGTTCGAGATTGATTAAATTGGTATAGGTAATGATTCCACTTGTTAAAAGCGCTCTTTCTAAAGCTTCTGTGAGATGGCCACCGACAAAATTTGGTTTTGCTTGGAGTAAGGTATCAAGCATTTCTAAAGAAATTTCTTCTACAAAAAACAAACCAATTCTTTGTTTTAAAGGGATTTTATCCGAGACAACACGCGCTTCACCAAAGAAACGCTCAAGTGGAATCTCATCTAAGGATGCAAGTGATTCATGCATATGTGAAAAAGCATCCACGTGTGTGCCTGTATGTGTGCTCAATTCGAGTTTACGTAAGGTCCAAGAATGGGTTTTATAGGTGTGAACAAGCGAAACTTTCACTTCAGGATCGCCTGGATAAACGGGCATATCTGAATGAATCGTTTGAGATAAATCAATGATTTTCATAGCATCCTCCACTTTATCGTGTGATTAATTAAATTGTAAGACAAAAGGTTCAATCAAACAAGAAAAAGCATAATCAAAATGGGCGTTCAAGCCAAATTGATTATGCTTTTCATTTAAGTATTAGATTTTAAAAAGGCGAGGTACTTAATCGAGTTCCAATTGGCCAGTTGCCAGTTGATAGTACGTGCCTTTTTTTGCAAGTAATTCGTCATGGTCGCCACGTTCGATAATTTCACCTTGGTCTAAGACGATAATGGCATCGGAGTTTTGGATAGTCGATAGGCGATGGGCGATAACAAAAACCGTCCGACCTTTCATCAAGGCATCCATTCCTTCTTGAACAATTCGTTCAGTCCGGGTATCGATACTTGAAGTCGCTTCGTCTAAAATCATAACCGGTGGGTCAACAATCGCAGCACGTGCAATTGAAAGTAATTGACGCTGACCTTGAGATAAACCTTCACCATCACCGGTAATGACCGTGTCATAACCTTGTGGTAAATGCGAGATAAAGTAATCGGCATTGGCTAATTTAGCAGCGGCAATAACTTCTTCATCGGTTGCATCAAGTTTACTGTAGCGGATGTTTTCTTTAATAGTCCCAGTGAAAAGATGGGTTTCTTGTAACACAATCCCTAGAGAACGGCGTAATGAATCTTTTTCGATGTCTTGAATGTTAATGCCATCGTATAAAATTTCTCCGTGTTGAATATCGTAGAAACGGTTAATTAAGTTGATAATCGTTGTTTTTCCGGCACCTGTTGCTCCAACAAAAGCAATTTTTTGTCCTGGCTTAGCGAACAAGGTGATCTCTTTCAAGATTTTCTTTTTAGGTGTATAAGAGAAATCAACTTGATTAAAGCGTACGTCACCGGTTAATGGCACATAAGTAAAAGTCCCATCCATATTTGGTTTTTTCCAAGCCCAATGCTGCGTTTGTTTTTGACATTCCACGAGTTGCCCATCGATATATTCCACGTTGGCGAGGGTGACATTTCCGTTATTAACCTCAGAAGGCTCATCCATCAAATTGAAAATACGTTCTGCACCGGCTAAGGCCATAATAATAAAGTTAATTTGTTGTGAGATTTGACTAATAGGCATATTCAATGAACGGCTTAATTGTAAGAATGCTGCGATGCCACCAATTGTTAGGGCACCAACACCATTAATACTTAATAACCCACCGATAATCGCAATTAAAACATACTGGATGTTCAGTAAGTTCATCATGACTGGCATTAAAATGTTCGCATAACGATTAGCTTTTGTGACATTTTCAGCGAGTTCATTATTTAGTTTTGTGAAATGTTCAATGGTATTTTCCTCGTGATTGAAAACTTTAACGACCTTTTGACCATTCATCATTTCTTCGATGTAACCATTTACTTCACCCAATGACTTTTGTTGACCGGCGAAATACCGACCACTTAAGCTGCTTAATTTACGAATAGTAAAGCCCATTAAAGTAATCGAAATTAATGAAAATAAAGTTAACGGTAAACTTACCGAAAACATGGCGATTAATACACTGAAAAGGGTCACAATTGCTTGTAAGAGCTGTGGTGCACTTTGTGAAAGCATTTGGCGTAACGTATCAATATCATTCGTGTAATGGCTCATGACATCGCCTTTTGGATGTGTGTCAAAGTATGAAAGTGGTAAAGTTTCCATATGTTCAAAGAGTTCATCACGAATTTTCTTTTGTGAGCCTTGGGAGATGGTAACCATCAATTGGTTAAAAATAATTGAAGTAATGACCCCTGCTAAATAAATCAAGCCCATCGTTATTACAGCTTTTAATAACCCGGAAAAGTCTTTTTGACCAGGTGTATTGAGTAAAGGCGTCACGTGGTCGTCAATCACGACTTGTAAAAAGAGTGAACCTTTAACGGTTGCAAACGATGTGACAAAAATAGCTAACGAGACAATAATTAATTGAATCGGATAATCTTTAATTAAATAACTGAGTAGTCGTTTTAACGTTTGGACTTGGTGGGTGGCTTTCATTTGTTTATTCGGCTTCATTTGCAGTACCAAATCCTTTCTGTTGCGATTGATAAACTTCTTGATAAATCTGATTGTTTGCTAATAATTCGGCGGGTGTGCCAATGCCGTTAATTTGCCCTTCGTCCATAACAATCACAAGATCAGCTTTTTCAACCGAAGTGATGCGTTGAGCGATGATAATTTTAGTCGTATTTGGAATAGTTTCATAAAAAGCTGCTTGAATTAGAGCATCCGTTTTTGTATCAACAGCACTGGTTGAATCATCTAAAATTAATATTTTAGGATTTTTTAATAGTGCACGGGCGATGGTTAAGCGTTGTTTCTGTCCACCAGAGACATTACTACCACCTTGTTCGATATACGTATCATAGCCATCAGGGAAGCCTTGGACAAAAGAATCAGCTTGGGCTAAACGGCTAGCAGCGATAATTTCTTCATCCGTTGCATGCTCATTCCCCCAGCGTAAGTTTTCTTTAATCGTGCCTGAAAAGAGTACGTTTTTTTGTAAAACAACGGCGACGGCATCACGTAAGGCATGTAGACTATAGTCTTTAACATTTCGACCACCGACACGGATGTTACCGTTAGTCGCATCATAAAGTCGCGGAATTAATTGGATTAGGCTAGTTTTACCGCTACCGGTTCCGCCAATAATACCAACAGTCTGGCCAGATTGAACCGTGAAACTTAAATTCTTCAAGACAAGTTTATCTGGGTCATTCGTGTAGCTAAAATCAACGTTTTCAAATGAAATCGAACCGTCAGGGATTGTTTCAGTCGGATCTAACGGATCAGTCAAATCACTCTTTTCATCCAACACTTCAATCATTCGTTCAGCTGAAGGGCGTGAAATAATTAAGATGACAAAGACCATCGACATCATATTTAACGCAACTAAAATTTGCATGACATACATAAACATACTCATTAATTCACCAGTGGTCATTGAGCCGACAACGATTAGATTAGCCCCAATCCACGAAATAAGTAGTAAGGCTGTATAAATAGCAATTTGCATTACCGGTTGATTTAACGCTACAATTCGTTCTGCTTTTGAGAAAGCCTTGTAAATATCCTGAGAAACATCGCTAAATTTCTTCACTTCATGTTCTTCTTTGACATAAGATTTAACAATTCGAATTCCTTGTAAGTTTTCTTGTACAACTTGATTTAAACGGTCATAAATTCGAAAAACGTGTTTGAAAGCTGGGTGGGCGAATTTAATAATTAAAAACAACCCGATGGCTAAGAAAGGAATAACGATTAAAAAGACCATTGCTAGTTCACTATTTAAACGAAAAGCCATAACGAGAGAAAAAATAAAGAGTAAAGGGCTACGAACCAAAATTCGGATCGTCATTTGAAAGGCATTCTGTACGTTGGTTACATCGGTTGTTAGACGGGTTACTAAACTCGGTGTAGAGAATCGATCGATGTTTGAAAAGGAAAACTTTTGGATGTTTTCGAAGACTTGTTGACGCAAGTTTTTAGCAAAACCAGCGGATGCGGTAGCAGCATAACGGGCAGACAGCATCCCGAAAATGAGGGCTAGTATCGCACTGGCAATCAGGGCCGCACCAATCCATAAAATATCTTTTTGGCTGCGACCGTTAATCCCTCGATCGACAATCATCGCCATTAAAAGCGGAATGAAAATATCTAAAATCACTTCGAGCGTGACAAAAAGTGGGGTTAAAAGCGTTGCCTTTTTGTATTCGCCGACATGACTTAGTAATTTTTTAATCATAAAATACATACTCCTTAAATTTAATTTATTCAATGTAAGTGCTGATTAAGACGTCACTTAACATTATTCCTTTTGTTATTGTCGTTAATTTTATAGAAAAAGTCAATTATTGGAATTCACAAGCGAGCACAAAAATCTAAAGACTGTCTTTCTAAGGAAACTATGTTAGAATGTAATGGTATTAAAAATAGAATAGAATCTAATCACAAAGGGGAGCCTTCGAGCTGAGAATGAGTATTACTCTAAACCCTTCGTACCTGTTTCGGTTATGCGAACGTAGGAATTGTGACGAGTTGAAGTATAATATTATGCTTCTCCTTTGTGAATTGTGATGATTCTGCAAGGAGGAGTTTTTTATATGCAAGGAAGAACAAGAGTGATGATGGAAGGAACAATCATTGCGGCATTGGCGATTACTTTATCGATGCTGCCAACGAATATTGGTTCCAGTTTTACGATTTCGTTAGGGCAAATTCCAATAACGATTTTTGCCTTACGACGGGGGTTGAAACCAGGATTGATGGCGGGATTTATCTGGGGGATCATTCATTTTCCCTTAGGCCAAATTTATTTTTTGAGTGTCCCTCAAGTATTAATTGAATATTTACTAGCCTTTTTATTTGCAGGATTTGCAGGGTTATATGCAAATCCATTGAAGCAAGCCATTGCTGAATCCAATCAAGGAAAAGCTTTGCGGGCGATCGTTTTAGGTGGATTGGTTGGTGCACTGGCACGTTTCTTCTGGCACTTTGTCGCTGGCTGGATTTTCTGGGGGTCTTATGCACTTTGGGGCATGTCACCCGCAGTCTTTTCACTTGTAATGAATGGTATCAGCGGATTAGCAACCGGAGCGGTAACGATAGTCGTGACGATTATTTTATATAAAATGGTACCAAAATTGTTTATTCCGACTGATTCATTAGTGATTAAAACTGAAAATTCAAAATAAGAAAAAAGGATGTGGCCAAAGTCGCATCCTTTTTCTTATACAAAAGTTTGTGTGGTCATCAAGTGAAAATAATACTGTGAAAAGCGCGAATATTTAAAAGAGGATAAGAAAAAAGGAATGTAACGTCCGTCACATTCCTAGTAAATGGCTAATTAATGCCTATTAACTCATCTTCAATATCGAGTGTCCAAGAACCTAAATCTTTATGATAAGTGAGGTATCCTAATAAATAATCGATATTATTTATTCGTTTTTTGATTGACAAAGGACTATCTTCGGAATAAAACAGTGGAATTTGCAACTCGTTTTTTGTTGATTCCGCTTGGTTAATGGCAATAAGCACACCTTCTTTAAAGGCTTCCTTGAGTGTTTTTAATAATTCGATGTTAATTTTTTCAACGGGTTGTGCTTTACGGAAAAAGGTTGTTCGTGCGTTTAATAATTCTAACGTCATATGATTAATTTTGAGGGCTAAAATGCGATAAAATTCATCTAAATAGCGATAATAAGTGCGATTGATGCCACCTT
>DXBN01000152.1 GCA_019116505.1 Candidatus Enterococcus avicola
TGATTTCCTTGATGAACAAGCGATGAAAACCTACTATACAGAGCACTACTCCACATACGTTGACTAGGCAAAAAAAGTTTTTTAAAATTAAAATATTTTAAAAGAAGATGACATTAATGATCTGTTCTCCTTGAAAGGTGAGTTTAAAAACAGCTTGATAATTAATGAGAGAGACATCTAAGGTTTTTTTGTAATTATCTTTTCTCAAACCAAACAAAAAATCCCCCAGAATGATTCTGAGGGATTTTCAACCGTATTATTGTTCCAATTTTTCTCTAATGATTGCATCGGTCAATGTTTTAGAGAAATTTAAGTGTAACTCTTTCCCAAGCTTGTCCGCCCATCTGGGAATGGTTAGCGTTTTTTTATCGGTTCATCCAAACTGAGATACTCTGTTAAATCGACATTAATCATTGAAATAAAAGATTTTTCTGGATTAAAGATAAAATCAAAATCCTCATCGTCTTGAAAAGGGGCATCTTCTGTTAGTGACAAGTCATTGATATTTGAAGGTTTAGGTAGCTCTTTTTTCTCTAAAAGATCATCTGCTAAACGAATACCTAAATAATCCGCCCCCATTGAAATGGCATCAGGAATACTTGCCCCCTGGGTCATACCATCTAAATCAGGAAAATAGACTTGGTAGGGTACAGATGGACAATCTTTATCATCAAAATAGAAAATAGCTGGATAACTAAGCAACATCATAAGAACCTCCTTCATTAATAAGAGCTGACTATAATAAGCCAGCGTCTTTCAAAATACTCCGCTCGATTCCCCGTTTTAGTTCACCATGTGGAATAATAATCGGTTACGTTCATCGGGGGTGTCATTTTTAGATGAGAACCTTTACCCCCATCAACTTTTTTGAAGTTGTGGGTTTTTAGAAACTGACCATTTCTTTTGTGCCATCAGCAAGTACATGTTTCCCTCATTCAACAATCGTAAACTGGAGGGTTTTAATATCGTTAATTTTATTATATGAAGGGACTTTGGCTGTTCCTGGTTCTGCATCATACTGAAAGATTTTGACGGTCTGATTGCCTAATGTGAAAAAGTTTGGATAATCTTCAGGAGTATAGTTTTCAATCACTGTGTATTGGGTCGCTTGTGTGTTTTTTGTTTCAGTAATTGGGAAATCAGCATCGATTTGGTTGAAATAAACGTTCACCGATTGTTTGGAGTCGAGATCGGATGCTTGGATTTGAATCGCTGAAAGTTGTTCTGAGCTTAATTCTGTTCCATTTTCAATGGAAATTGGTTGGTCGTCAACGGTTGCCGTTATCTTCAAATTGGAAAATATCGGTGGTGTTATCTTTAGTTGAACAGGCGGTTAAGAAAAAGAATAAAGCAAAAATCGATAATAAATTATTTTTCAACGTCGTTGTTAGGTTTATTTTATCATGTACGCTCTTTTTTGAGTAATATTCGCTGTGAAATTCAGAGGGAGAAGTATATTTTGTTTTTTTAAAATGTTTTGAGTGTCCTCTATTGACAAATGTAATCGAAGTGTTTATAGTAAAGATGAATCAGCGATTACGTTCGTAAACGAAATAAAAATAAGGAGTGGGCAACCATGGAAAAAACATATAATGTACCAAATATGAAGTGTGAAGGCTGTGCGAGTAATATTCGAAAAGCGCTAAGTGAGGTCGAAGGTGTTAATCAATTAGTAATTGACGTGGCAACCAAAGCGGTTAATGTTCAATTTGATGAAGCAAAAGTGAATGATCAAACACTAAAAGCAGCTTTAGTAGCAGCCGGTTATCCAGCGGTTTAAAGAAACGAGGGGATTTGTAAAATGAAAAAAGAAAGTTTTGCGGTCGAAGGGATGACATGTTCCTCTTGTGCCCAAACGGTTGAAAAAACTGTTCAAAAATTATCTGGTGTCAAGGACGCTTCGGTTAACTTTGCGACAGAAAAATTAACTGTCTCGTATAATGAAGACGAATTAGACGTTCAAAATATTAGTGAGGCTGTTCATCAAGCGGGTTATGAAGTGATTCAACCAACGCAGGAGCTGACCTTTGCAGTCGAAGGAATGACGTGTTCTTCTTGTGCTCAAACGGTTGAAAAAACAGCGAAACATTTAGCCGGCGTTAGCGAGGCAGCAGTCAATTTAGCGACAGAAAAAATGGTCGTGCGCTTTAATCCAGGTAACATTCAAGCGCGTGACATTATCGGTGCCGTTAAAGAGGCTGGTTATGACGCAAAGGTTTTTACTTCGAGTCAAGAAAATGCGACGGAAGAGGCAGATAAAAAGGCGAAACATTTAAAAGATATTTGGCATCGTTTTGTTGGTTCAGCGATATTTACCGTTCCTTTATTATATTTAGCAATGGGAGAAATGATTGGTTTACCAACACCCGCCTTTTTGAGTCCGATGGAAAACAGTGTCACTTTTGCGACCTTACAATTATTATTAACGATTCCTGTCATCTATTTCGGGCGTAGTTTTTTCATCGTTGGCTTCCGTACGTTATTTAAAGGGCATCCGAATATGGATTCACTTGTCGCATTAGGTACCAGTGCCGCTTTTTTATATAGTATTTATAGTACTGTTTTAGTTTATCAAGGCGATGCACATGCGGCGATGAATTTATATTATGAGTCAGCGGCAGTTATTTTAACGCTAATTACTTTAGGGAAATATTTTGAGTCTGTTTCAAAAGGAAAAACGTCAGAAGCGATTAAGAAATTAATGGGATTGGCACCTAAAACGGCTAATGTTTTCCGTGACGGTATGGAAGTTGAGATTGCGATTGAAGAAGTCCAAACAGGTGATATTTTAGTCGTTCGTCCAGGTGAAAAGATTCCAGTAGATGGTACGATTGTTGAAGGAAGTTCAGCGATTGATGAGTCGATGTTAACGGGCGAAAGTTTACCCGTTGAAAAGAAAATTGGTGACAATGTCGTTGGTGCAAGTATCAATAAAACGGGTTCGTTTAAATTTGAAGCGACAAAAGTTGGCGAAGACACGACCTTATCACAAATTATTCAATTAGTCGAAGAAGCGCAAGGCTCAAAAGCACCAATTGCTCAATTGGCGGATAAAGTTTCAGGGATTTTTGTCCCAATCGTGATTGCTTTAGCCATTTTAGCTGGTGTGGCTTGGTTCTTTTTAGGACAAGAATCATGGGTCTTTGCTTTAACGATTACGATTTCCGTGTTAGTGATTGCTTGTCCGTGTGCGCTGGGATTAGCAATACCAACAGCCATTATGGTTGGAACGGGTAAAGGCGCGGAAAATGGCGTCTTAATCAAGAGTGGCGATGCATTAGAAACAACGCACAAAATCGAAACGATTGTATTTGACAAAACAGGAACCATCACAGAAGGGAAACCAGTTGTAACGGATCTGTTGAC
>DXBN01000153.1 GCA_019116505.1 Candidatus Enterococcus avicola
AGTTCCTGATTTATTCGTTAGCCGCAGGGTTAACGGGAACTTTGTTAGGTTTGCTTGTAGGTTTTTATTTATTCCCAACGATTATTATTAATGCTTATGGGCAACTCTATAGTATTAAAGAGTTTTCAACGCCATGGTACTTATCATACTCTCTGATTGGTATTGCAGTCGGCCTATTTTGTACGGTCGGTATCGCTTTAATTGTTCTTAGAGTTGATTTAGCTAGTACGGCAGCGACACTTCTTCGGCCAAAAGCACCTAAACCAGGTAAAGTTATCTTAATTGAACGTATAAAACCTCTTTGGCGTCGCTTGAACTTCAACCAAAAAGTAACCATGCGTAATTTATTCCGTTATAAGTCACGAATGTTTATGACTATTTTTGGCATTGCTGGTTGTACGGCAATGATTGTTACGGGTTTTGGTTTGAAAAACTCCATTGGTGACATTGTACCGATTCAGTTTAATCAGATTTGGCATTATCAAGGTATTGTTAGTTTCAATCAAGATGCCACTGAAGAAGAACGAAGACTTTATCAAGAGGAACGCTCAGATCTAACGGGCTTAAAGACTTCTTTAGCATTAGCCTCAGAGAATTTAACGACAGAGATTTCTGGAGAAAATATCCAAGATTTAACAGTCTATGTACCAGAAAACATCGATGATATCGCAGACTTTGTTTCTTTTGAAGACCGTCAGACGCAAGAAACATTTGTTTTGAATGACGATGGCGCGATTATTAACGAAAAGCTCTCGAAGTTGTTTGATGTGAACGTTGGAGATACGCTAGAATTAAAAAATGCGGATAGCGAAACGTTTGAGATAACTATTTCAGGCGTTATTGAAAACTATGTCGGTCATTTTGCGTATCTGTCACCAAAATATTATGAAAAAGTCTTTGCGAAAGAACCGGCCTTCAATAGTGAGTTGCTCTTGTTTGAGGATTCGCTAACAAAAAGTGAAGAGAAAAAGATTGCCAATCAATTGATGAAATTAGATCGGGTGATTAATGTCTCCTTCTTATCGGATTCTTCAACCGCATTAGACGAGACGACTGAAATTTTAAACTTAGTTGTGTGGATTTTGATTATTTCAGCGGGATTATTAGCCTTTATTGTTTTATATAACTTAAACAATATTAATATTTCTGAACGTATTCGCGAACTTTCCACCATTAAAGTTTTAGGTTTTTATGATAATGAAGTGACGATGTATATTTACCGAGAAAATATTTTCTTAACGATTTTTGGTGTAGGAATTGGTTTGCTTTTCGGTAAAATTTTACACGGTTACGTATTACAAACAGTTGAGTTAGACATGTTGATGTTCTCACCTAAAATTCATAGCTTAAGTTATGTATACGCAAGTTTGATTACTGTCTTCTTTACAGTTATAGTCGGTTTTGTCATGTATCAGAAGTTGAAAAAAGTCGATATGATTGAAGCGTTAAAATCAAACGAATAAGAAGGGAAATGTGAAAGGTGATTTTACTTTTTACATGGAAAAGATTCGTCTTTTCACTTGAATGCAAGTTAACGAATGTGAACTAGACATAAATTTCAGATAAAAAATAAGCTGTGACGGATGTCATAGCTTATTTTTGCGGTTGTATAATATTTGGTGTTGATGGAAAAATCTCAGAGAGATTTTCTTTCAGCACTTTTTTAATTTTTCCGACAAAAAAGGCCTCAAACTGATAAAATGTAGTCGTCGAAAACAAACACAAATCAAGAGTGAAGCCTCATGCATAATAATATTAGAAACATGCTTGGATTAACAGATGCAAATATTACTTTCCCGGAAGATGGTTGGAGGAGGGGAAATAAAAGGTGTCACTGAGTACTTGAATAATAAAATTATAGTAATTAGACGTGTTTCCTATGGTTATTGTGTTTTCTATCATTTAAGAGATCGAATCTACGTCGTTCAGAGATTGTTTTTCTCACAATCTGAAGCAATCTAAAGAATCAATAAAAAACACTAGCAGATCGGAGAAAAATGTCTTGTGCAGCTACGCCAAAAGACGAAATATGAATTACTCTAGGTTGGTGCTTTAGCACTTAACTAGAGTTTGAAGCTTTCGGGTTGAGAGACCATGGCTCGAAACGGTCTCGTAGCTTCTGTCAACAAGGCGATTTTTCGCAGGTGAGCGGGAGGCTCCACCCCTTTTTTATGGCAATAAAAAAATCAATAGAGAAACAACGACTCTACCGATTCAGACGCTTATTTTTGCGTTATTCTTCTGTTTGCGTTGGGGCTAAAGGCAGAAAATAATTTAAGCCGATTGCGACCAACGTTCCAATAAAAGTATCTAAAATTCTCTGCAAGGCAAAAACAAAGGATTTATCACCTTCAGAATCCAGTGAAATTAAAAGTAATGTAGCAACAGCTGAAATAATACCAGCATGGTTATTGATACCGTCAGATAAAATGATGACAAAAGCAACAGCTAGTGGCACAAGTAGAAGTTCTGTTAGTGTATGGTGTTGCACCATATTCTGAATAAAAACATAAAAGAGTGCAGCAGCACCACCGATAATATTCCCTAATACGCGAGAACGTGCAAAGGTAATCGTAGTTGGCATATCCTGTCGCAAACTAAAAACAGCGGCTAAAGCAGCAATCATTGCATCTCCTCTGTTAAAAAAATAGAAAAGCAAAATACAAATCATCACTGCAAGAGAAGATTTGATCGTTCGCATACCGATTCGAAATTGACCAATATTCATTTAAAACACCTCTTTTAATTAGTTTATCGAAAATTCATTTAAAACGCTAGTGAAATTTTAGAAGCTTTCGTTTAAAATAGCTAAAGGAAGGTGGAAACAACATGAAAATTGGATTACGAACACTTAAAACCGTTGTGGCTTGCTTTTTTGCCCTGATTATTGCCCAACAACTTGATTTACTCTATTATACTTCAGCAGGGATTATCGCAATTTTAAGTGTGGGCAATACAAAAAAATCTTCTTTTAATACTGGGATGGCACGTGTTGCATCGTTGACACTGGCAACAATCATTGCCGCCATTATTTTTAATCTCGTGGGGTATTCGCCATTGGGTTTTACACTTTTTTTAACTTTTTTTATTCCGTTAACGGTCCGTTTTTCATTAACCGATGGCATCGTCGTCACTTCTGTTTTAGTCACTCATTATTTACTTGAACAAAACTTTGGTTGGGATTTGATTATCAATGAATTTTTGCTGATGGGAATAGGAGTAGGTGTAGCGTTACTGCTTAATTTATATATGCCTAATCTCGAAAAAAGAATTAAGCAAGAGCAAGAAACAATCGAAGTTCATGTCAGACAACTATTGCTAGATATGGCCGATCACTTGGCACAGACAAATAAAGAAGATTTAGTTATCTCATGCGACGCCTTGCTAGAAAGTATTGATAATGGTCAAAAGCAGGCACACATGCATCAAGAAAATCAATGGTTTGAAGAAAACTGGTATTATGAGGAATATTTTATTATGCGTCGCTCCCAAGTTCGCCTGTTAAGGGAAATGATTTTTATTTTGAAAAAAATTGAAATTGAAAAAGCTTGGGTCGAAGATCTTCATATTTTATTAACAACGGCAGGAGAGACATTGTCAGAAGCAAATGATGGTATACAATTGTTAAAAAATATTGATTTAGTTACGGAGAGCTACCGTTTAAAACCATTGCCAAAAAACCGTGAGGAATTTGAAAATCGTGCACGACTTTTTCAATGTTTGCAAATTTTTAAAAATTTCATTGAGCTAAAAGCAGAGTTTTCCATGCAACAATAACATTTCGCCGCCTCAGTCCTATTTTGGGAATGGAGCGGCTGTTTGAATGGTTTCGATATTTCACAAAAAACAACTGTTATAGGTTATAATAGGCAATGAAACATTGATTGTTTCAAATGATAAAATTTATTCAATTTTTACGTTTATTGCTATCATTCAATTGATTTACAAAGTAAAATACTCGTTAGGAGGAAACAACATGCACGAAATTTATATTAATCTGATTTTAAGTGGTATTTATGAGAATTATTATTCAGAAGAAGAATTTTACAAGAATCACTTAGGCATTTCTTTTGAAAGGTGGGAAAATTGGAAGCACGGAAAAACAAGTCTTTCACCTGAAGAGAGTCAAAAAGTTAAAAATATTTTTAGTGATTATGAGTGGATGCTTTTACAAAAGGTTTTACGACAAACGATTATTTACCCTGAAAAACGTCATATCGCTGTTTCTGAGTATAAAAAATTAAAAATTAAAATTGCGCAACAATGGTTAAATACAAACAGTGGGGTTGTTGAATTTCAGCAACTCAAAGAAGAAGAGAAAAAAGATGCCTTGATTGATTTACGTGTCAGCTTACAATATGGTGAATGGGGCTTTGACGATGTTTTGAACTTTCGATTACCGGCAGCCATTCAAAATCAAATCGTTCGACAAGAAGTTGCCCTCTTAGATTGGGTGAATCAAGAGTTAGAGGACGCTTATGTGTAAGGAAAAAGAAATGAATTGAGGAATTAATTTTGAAATTGAAAAAAATAATTGCAACAATAACCATGAGCGTTTTAGGTGTGATATTGATTTATGGAATTAATCGATTTGTGACAAGAGAATACGTACCAAAAGGGACAAAAGAAGCAATTACCTCAAAAATTAATACGTTAAATGAACAAGAACAAATAAACGAAAAAAAGGTGTCAGAGCCTTTACCTGAGGGGGAACTGACCGATTGGAATTTGGTCTTAGTTGGCCCAAGTCATAAATTAAAAGAAGAAGCAACCGAGACATTGACGACGCTTGACAATGGAATGATGCTGGATCATCGAATTGTGGACCCATATAGTCAAATGTTAATCGCAGCTCAAGAAGATGGGATTGATTTGATGCTCGTTTCAGGTTACCGTTCTATTTCGTATCAAGAACAAATTTTTAATGAGAATGTCAATGCTTTAATCTATCAAGGAGAGTCGGAAGTTTCAGCGAAAAAGATTGTTAAACAGACATCCACTGAACCCGGTTATAGCGAACATCACACTGGTTTAACTTTTGATATTGTCGATCAAGATTGGTCGAATAATTTTACGGATAACCTTTTAAGTGAAGCATATGCTGAAACAAGAGGTGGTATATGGTTGGCGACACATGCACGTGAATATGGTTTTATTTTACGCTATCCTAAAGGGAAAGAAGAAATCACCGAGATTTCTTTCGAACCTTGGCATTATCGTTATGTTGGAATCGAACATGCGAAATACATCGAAGCGCATCAATTGACCTTAGAGGAATACTTGGATTTATTAAAGGAGACATAGTGATTGCATGAAAAAAAATAAAAAACAGAGACAGTCTCCATTGAGATTTCCTCTAATTTTAGCTGGACTCTTTTTAATCGTTTTATCCTTTGTATTTTCTTTAAGAGGTTTGGTTGATGAAGCACCACGTTATATGACTGAGGATGCACAACAAGAAAATTCTCAGCTATCAAAGGAAGCATTTATTGAGCGCTTAGTACCGCATGCCCAAACGTTACAAAAAGGTTATGGGATTTTACCGAGTATTATTATTGGGCAAGCAATTTTAGAATCGAATTGGGGAAACAGTGAGTTATCAAGTAAATATAATAACTTATTTGGAATTAAATCATTTGGTCACTCAGACTATGTAACAATGGATACCCAGGAATATGTGAATGGCCAATGGATTACAATTCAAGGTGATTTCCGTGTTTATCAATCATGGGAAGAATCTATGGATGACCATACGATGCTGTTTGTAAATGGTGTTGATTGGAGTCCACAAAAATATGAAGCGGTTTTAACGGCATCAAGCTATAAAGAAGCAGCCAATGCGCTACAAGCAGCCGGTTATGCTACGGATCCGGGCTATGCTAACAAAGTAATACAAGTAATTGAAACTTATCATTTAGAGCAATATGACTAGCAAGGAGTGATCGTGTGACAGAAAAATTTGTGCCAAACATTTCAACAGAATTAAGAAAAGATATTGTCAGAGTACCGGAAGTGATTAACGAATGTAGTGGCATTATGATTTTCGGGAAATTAATAAAATCAATCATTTTTACAACGGATATTGCCATTATTCGTAATACGAATGCTCATGCGGTGATAGCAGTTTATCCATTCACACCCCATCCGGCGATTACGAAAAGTATTATTGAAGCAGCAGATATTCCAGTTTTTTCTGGTGTTGGCGGAGGTCTAACTCAGGGAACCCGCGCGAGCTATATGAGTTTATTTGCTGAAGCACAAGGCTCAATTGGTGTTGTTTTAAATGGACCCACTCCAATTGAAACCGTAGTTGATGTTTGTGCTGTTGTTGATATCCCGGTTGTTAGTACGGTTACCAGTCTCTATACACCGATTGAAGATAAACTTGCTGCGGGTGTTAAAATTATTAATATTAGTGCGGGACGAAAAACGGAAGAAGTTGTTCGACATTTTCGTCAATTATATCCTGACTTACCAATTATCGCGACTGGTGGTCCAACGGAAGAAAGTATCAGGGGTACGATTCAGGCTGGTGCAAATGCCGTCACATATACACCACCGACGAATGGTCAGCTTTTTAGTAAAAAGATGGAACATTATCGTGAAATTGAACGCGTTTCCTTTGAAGAATAAAGATTTGATGAAAAAATGAAGAGAACTAGCTTGATTTTAGCTTTTTCTCTTGTTTTTTTAGATGGTTCAAGGCATAATTAGTTTTGTGTTTTTCATAATTAGTCTTCCTTATATATCGTCGTAATTGGTCGACAGTTTCTACCTGGTACCGTAAATACCGGACTATAAGTGAAAAAAGTGTTTTATTAAATAAGGCACCTTTTTTGCATGTAGCAAAAAAGGTGTCTTTTTTAATAGATATTAAGAGTGATAAAATAAAAGGAGTTAATTTACGATGGAAGAATTAGTCAAACGAATTCAACAAGATGGAAATGTTTTAGGAGATGGCGTATTAAAAGTTGATAGTTTGATCAACCACCAAGTCGATCCACAGCTCATGAAAAATATGGGTGAACTTTTTGCTAAAGTTTTTGCTGAAAGAAAGATCACGAAAGTTGTTACGATTGAATCATCTGGGATTGCACCGGCGATTTTTTGTGCATTAGAATTAGGTGTTCCAATGATTTTTGCCCGTAAATCAAAAAGCTTAACAATGAATGAGGAATTATTGACGGCTTCCGTCTATTCTTTTACAAAGCAAGTAACGAGTACGATTTCAATTTCACGTAAGTTTTTAAATGAATCAGACAATGTCTTAATTATTGATGATTTTTTAGCGAATGGTCAAGCGGCAAAAGGTTTAATCGAACTTTGTCAGCAAGCAGGTGCTTCTGTTGAAGGTGTCGGCATCTTAATTGAAAAATCATTCCAAGATGGACGTGAATTATTAGAAAGTATGGGAATTGATGTTGTTTCGTTAGCACGAATTCAATCATTAAATGATGGGCAAGTGACATTTATTGAAGCGGATGCCTAATAAATAAGTTATTTTTATCAGACAGCTTGAGGGGACGTCTTCAAGCTGTCTTTTTTTCGAAACAGAACAGTATTTCGCTTAAAAAACGAACGATTGTTGATTTATTTGATTGTAATGTACGATTAATTTTTGACTTCATCGTTTAAGGTTGCTAGAATACGGATATCGAATATAAAAAGGGGTAAAATAAATGAATCCACAAGTTGCAGTCATTATGGGAAGTATTTCAGATTGGGAAACAATGAAAGAGGCCTGTGCTCAATTAGATTTTTATGGTATTGAATATGAGAAAAAAGTTGTTTCTGCTCACAGAACACCCGACTTAATGTTTGAGTATGCTGAAGAAGCAAGGGACCGAGGGATTAAAGTGATTATTGCAGGCGCTGGCGGGGCCGCGCATTTACCAGGAATGGTGGCAGCTAAGACGACTCTACCGGTAATTGGTGTTCCTGTTCAATCACGAGCACTCAGTGGTTGGGATTCATTATTATCCATTGTCCAAATGCCAGCAGGTGTCCCAGTTGCCACAACCGCAATTGGAAAAGCAGGAGCAAATAATGCAGGGATTCTTGCAGTTCAAATGCTTTCGATGTATGATTTAACTATAGCTAAAAAACTTTCAGATCGAAGACAAGAAATGGAAGAAATGGTAATAGAAAGTAGTGATCAACTTGGTTAATCCGTTAATGCCAGGCGCGACAATTGGTATCATTGGTGGCGGGCAATTAGGAAGAATGTTAACAATGAGTGCAAAAAAAATGGGCTTTCAAGTTGGGGTTTTAGATCCAGCAGAAAATTGTCCCACTGCTCAAATTGCTGATTGGCATATTTTAGCTGATTATGATGATGTCTTAGCTTTAGAAGAAATGGCTAGACGTAGTGATGTAGTGACTTATGAATTTGAAAACGTCAATGTTGAAGCACTAGCGGCGATTACAGAACAAGTTCCAGTCCCTCAAGGAACAGATTTATTAGCGATCACGCAAGATCGCTTATTAGAGAAATCTTTTTTGGAAGCAAATAATATTGTGATTGCGCCTTATGCGACAATTATCAGCCCAACTGATATCCAAGACGCGATTGAAAGTATTGGCTATCCTTGTGTCTTAAAAACAACTCGTGGTGGTTATGACGGTAAAGGTCAATATGTTTTAAAAGATATGAGTGATTTAGCGCCTTCGATGAATTTACTACGTACAGGAACTTGTGAACTTGAAGCTTGGATTCCTTTTGAAAAAGAACTTTCTGTAATTGTTGCAGGAAATGGTGAGGAGTTTACAACATTCCCAATTGTTGAAAATATTCATCGCAATAATATTTTATATCAAACGATTGCTCCGGCAAATGTTCCTTTAGATGTCTCAAATGAGATTGCACGAATTGCAAAAGTCATTGCTAAGGCGCTAAATTTACATGGTGTTCTGGCAATTGAACTCTTTTTAACCGAATCTGGTAGTATTTATGTCAATGAATTAGCACCAAGACCACATAATTCTGGGCATTATTCAATTGAAGCTTGTAATATGAGTCAATTTGATGCGCATATTCGTGGGGTCTGTGGTTGGCCTTTAGGTGAGGTTGAGTTACTATCACCAGCAATTATGATCAATGTTTTAGGCGAGGAACTTGAAAGAAGTTACCAACAAATCAGTCAGCAACCACAATGGCAATTTCATTATTACGGCAAGGGAGAAGCAAAAACAGGTCGTAAAATGGGACATATTACAATTACAACGAATGATTTAGAACAAACAAAAAAAGAAATTGATGAAACGAATGTTTGGCCGAATTAAAATAACTAAATACAAAAGAAAACACCCTTAAAGACGAATGTTCCGTTCTTAAGGGTGTTTTTGTATTCGAAAACAATCGAAACACGAACGATTATTCGGTAATGTATATTTAATGTAAATATTTTGTTGACCGGTTATTCATTGGATTGTTACAATGAAGCCATCAAATAGAGGACGAAAGCTAGTTAATACCGATTATTGAAGAATAGTGAGTTGATAATCGTTCGGATAATTAGGTGAAGTAGCGCCTCACAAAGGAGAAGAGCAAATGTATTTTGTAAAAGTTTATGTTACTTACAAGGAATCAGTATTAGACCCACAAGGAGAAGCAGTTAAAGGTGCGGTTCATCGTTTAGGCTACACAGAAGTGGAAGATATTCGTATTGGTAAGTATTTTGAAATAAAAATTGCAAAATCAGATCGTCCCGTTGAAGAAATGATTGAAGAAGTTTGTGACAAGTTATTAGCGAATGTCAATATGGAAACATATCGTTATGAAATTCAAACACTGGAGGAAGCATAACATGAAATTTGCGGTCATTGTTTTTCCAGGGTCTAATTGTGACCTTGATTTACTTTGGGCAATCAAAGATGTCATGGGGGCAGAAGCAGAATATGTACGTCATGATGCAACAAGCTTAGAAGGCTTTGATGGCGTCTTATTACCAGGTGGTTTTTCATATGGCGATTATTTACGTTGTGGAGCGATTGCTCGTTTTTCAAATATTATGTCAGAAGTGATTCGTTTTGCGGATGAAGGCAAACCAGTTTTTGGAACGTGTAATGGTTTCCAAGTATTGACTGAAGCGGGTCTTTTACCGGGTGTATTAAAACGTAATGAATCACTACATTTCATTTGTAAAACCATCCCTCTAGAAGTTGTTAATAATCAAACGAAATTTACTTCTGAATATGAAGCCAATCAAGTGTTGCAATTGCCGATTGCTCATGGTGAAGGTAATTATTATTGTGATGAAGCAACATTAAAAGAATTAGAAGAAAACAACCAAATCGTCTTTAAGTATCAAGATAACGTGAATGGTAGTCTAAAAAATATCGCTGGTATTACGAATAAAGCAGGGAATGTTTTAGGAATGATGCCTCATCCAGAAAGAGCAATGGAAGAATTACTTGGCTCAACGGATGGAAAAAAATTCTTTGCATCAATTTTGAAGAACTTTGGAAAGGTGACTGTATAAATGAATAAAGTAATGGAGCCAACACCGCAAGAAATTAAGGATCGTAAAATTTATGCTGAGTGGGGACTAACAGACGAAGAATACAGTTTAATCTCAGAAAAAATTTTAAATCGTTTGCCGAACTATACTGAAACAGGGCTTTTCTCAGTTATGTGGAGTGAACATTGTTCATATAAAAATTCGAAACCAGTTTTACGTAAATTCCCAACTACTGGAGAACACGTATTACAAGGACCGGGCGAAGGTGCAGGAATTGTTGATATCGGTGACGGACAAGCAGTCGTGTTTAAAGCGGAAAGTCACAATCATCCTTCAGCTGTTGAACCTTATGAAGGTGCAGCAACAGGTGTCGGTGGAATTATTCGTGATATTTTCAGTATGGGTGCTAGACCCATTGCGATGTTAAACTCTTTACGTTTTGGTGAATTAGACAACGATCGTACAAAATATTTATTTGAAGAAATCGTTGCTGGGATTGGTGGTTATGGTAACTGTATTGGTATTCCTACAATCGGCGGAGAGATTCAATTTGATGCCGTTTATGAAAAAAATCCATTGGTCAATGCGATGTGTGTCGGCTTAATTGACCATAAAGACATTCAAAAAGGTCAAGCCAAAGGAATCGGGAACTCGATTATGTACGTTGGTGCGAAAACGGGACGCGATGGGATTCATGGTGCAACTTTTTCTTCTGAAGAATTTGTTGAAGGGGAAGAGCAACAACGTTCAGCGGTTCAAGTTGGTGATCCATTCTTAGAAAAATTATTAATGGATGCTTGTTTAGAATTAATTTTAGAACATAGTGATATTTTAGTCGGAATCCAAGATATGGGTGCAGCGGGTCTTGTTTCATCAAGTTCAGAAATGGCTTCAAAAGCTGGTTCAGGCTTAAAATTATACTTAGATGATGTGCCACAGCGTGAAACAAATATGACTCCTTATGAAATGATGTTATCAGAATCTCAAGAACGCATGCTTCTATGTGTCAAACAAGGTGCAGAGCAACAAGTCATTGATTTATTTGAAAAATATGAGTTAGATGCGGTGAATATTGGTGTCGTAACAGATGATGGACAATACCGCTTGTATCATAATGATATCGAAGTCGCAAACTTACCAGTTGATGCTTTGGCAGAAGATGCACCAACTTACTACAAAGAATACCAAGAACCTGCCCGAATTGCTGAATTTGCACAAATGGATAACTTCATTCCAACTGTAATAAGTGCCAATGAGACGTTACTAAATTTATTACAACAATCAACAATTGCTTCTAAAAAATTAGTATATGAAACGTTTGATTCAAAAGTTCGTACAAATACCGTTGTTGGACCTGGCAGTGATGCTGCTGTTTTACGTGTACGTGGTACGAACAAAGCGTTAGCGATGACGATGGATTGTAATAGTCGTTATTTATATTTGAATCCTGAAATTGGTGGACAAATTGCTGTTGCGGAAGCCGCACGTAATATTGTTGCTTCTGGTGGGAAACCATTAGCAATTACAGATTGCTTAAACTTTGGTTCACCAGATAAACCAGAAGGATTCTGGGAATTATGGACAGCTGCTGACGGTATTTCAGAAGCATGCCGTACATTATCAACACCAGTTATTTCAGGTAACGTTTCATTATACAATGAAACAAATGGTCAATCAGTTTATCCAACACCAGTCATTGGAATGGTTGGACTAATTGAAGATGTTGCCCATATTACAACACAAGATTTCACAACAGCCGGTGATTTGATTTATGTTGTGGGTCAGACATTTGCTGACTTTAACGGTAGTGAAATTCAAAAAATGCAATTAGGTAAAATTGAAGGGAAATTAATGAGCTTTGATTTAGCAACAGAAAAAGCTAATCAAGACATCGTTTTAGCAGCCATTCAAGCAGACCTTGTGGCAAGCGCTCATGATTGTAGTGAAGGTGGCTTAGCTGTGGCGATTGCGGAATCCGCTTTTGGTAACCAATTTGGTGTAGATGTTAAAGTTGATTTAGTGAAGGAAGAATTATTTGCTGAAACGCAATCACGTTTCATTCTAAGTGTTTCTCCAGAAAATCAAGTTGCTTTTGAAACATTGGTTGGTAATCAAGCAACAGCCATTGGTCAAGTAACCAATACAGGAAAATTGGCAATTACTGCAAAAGATGCGGCGATTGAATTAGTTACAAGTGAAGCTAAACAAGTTTGGGAGGACGCACTTTCATGTCAACTGAAATAAAAAGTTTAAATGAAGAATGCGGGATCTTTGGTGTCTGGGGACACCAAGATGCCGCTCGCGTCACTTATTTTGGCCTACATAATTTACAGCATCGTGGTCAAGAAGGTGCGGGAATTGTTTCAAATGAAGAAGGACAATTACATGGCTATCGTGGATTAGGCCTATTATCTGAAGTTTTTGCGAACGAAAAAAGACTCAGCAAATTATACGGTAATGCAGCGATTGGTCATGTTCGTTATGCCACTTCTGGTAATGGTCATGTTGATAATATTCAACCGTTCTTATTTCGTTTTTTTGATAGCCAAGTGAGCCTTGCCCATAATGGCAATCTAACCAACGCTAAAACTTTACGTCGTGAACTTGAAGAACAAGGAGCAATCTTTCACTCTAGTTCAGATACAGAAATTTTAATGCATCTAATCCGTAAAAGTAATGCGCCAACTTTTTTAGATCGTTTAAAAGAAAGCTTAAATATTGTAAAAGGCGGATTTGCTTATATTTTAATGACTGAAAGCGCAATGTATGCAGCGCTTGATCCAAATGGTTTCCGACCATTATCAATTGGTCAAATGAAAAATGGATCGTATGTGATTGCCTCTGAGACGTGTGCTTTAGAAGCGATTGGAGCATCGTTTGTATGTGATGTCCAACCAGGGGAAGTTGTTGTAATTGATGATAACGGTCTAAAAATTGACACGTATACAACTGAAACACAGCATTCAATTTGTTCGATGGAATATATTTATTTTGCAAGACCTGATTCGAATATTGCCGGAGTTAATGTTCATACTGCACGTAAAAACATGGGTCGAACATTAGCAAAAGAAGCGCCAATCGAAGCAGATATGGTTATCGGCGTACCGAATTCTTCCCTTTCAGCTGCTAGTGGTTATGCCGAGTTTTCAGGGATTCCTTATGAATTAGGTTTAGTAAAAAATCAATATATTGCCCGTACATTTATTCAACCGACTCAAAAATTACGCGAACAAGGCGTACGTATGAAGTTGTCTGCCGTACGTGGCGTTGTTGAAGGGAAAAAAGTGATTTTAGTTGATGATTCGATTGTTCGTGGGACAACATCTCAAAGAATCGTTCAATTGCTAAAAGAGGCAGGAGCGAAAGAGGTTCACCTACGCATTGCATCGCCACCGTTAAAATTCCCTTGTTTTTATGGAATTGATATTAAAACACGCAAAGAATTGATTGCAGCAGATTTAAGTATTGAAGAGATGAATGAACGTTTTGGTTCAGATTCATTAGCATTTTTAAGTGAAGAAGGCTTAATTTCTTCGATTGGTTTAAAATTTGATGCCCCTTATTCTGGTTTGTGCATGGCCTACTTCAATGGCGATTATCCAACACCATTATATGATTATGAGAAAAAATACCGTGCATCATTAAAAGAGAACAAAGTGAATTTATAATTGGAGGAATGCAAAGTGCCGAATGCATATGCAAAAGCAGGCGTCGACGTTGAAGCTGGCTATGAAGTAGTAGAGCGGATTAAAAAACATGTAAAGAAAACCGAGCGTTTGGGTGTCATGGGTGCTTTAGGTGGCTTTGGTGGCTGTTTTGATTTAAGTGCCTTGAATGTTAAAGAACCAGTTCTTGTTTCTGGAACGGATGGGGTAGGGACCAAATTAATGGTTGCGATCCAAGAAAATCAACATGATACAATTGGCATTGATTGTGTAGCCATGTGTGTCAATGATATTGTTGCACAAGGTGCCGAGCCGCTTTATTTCCTTGATTATATTGCAACTGGAAAAAATCATCCAGAACGTTTAGAAGCTGTTGTTGCTGGCGTCGCGGAAGGTTGCTTACAAGCCGGTGCTGCTTTAATCGGTGGAGAAACAGCAGAAATGCCAGGTATGTACAGTGAAAACGATTATGATTTGGCTGGGTTTGCAGTTGGAATTGCCGAAAAATCACAATTAGTCACAGGTGAAAAAATTGCTGTGGGTGATGTTTTAATTGCCTTACCTTCGTCAGGAATTCATTCAAATGGTTATTCACTTGTTCGTAAAGTCTTTTTTGAAATGAATCAATTAACCGGCGACAGCATATTAAATGCTAGTCAAAAAGCGGTCAGAGAAGAATTATTGACACCAACTAAAATTTACGTAAAAGAAATTTTACCTTTAGTAAAAGCAGGACTAGTTAACGGTATTGCGCATATTACAGGTGGTGGTTTTGTTGAAAATATTCCTCGTATGCTACCAGAAAACTTGACTGTTGAAATTCAATTAGGCTCATGGCCAATCCTACCTATTTTTACAGACTTAGAAACATATGGAAAGATTCCGACAATGGAAATGTATGAAATCTTTAATATGGGTGCGGGAATGGTCTTAGCCGTTTCAGTCGATAAAGTAGATGAAGTTCAGCGTCTACTTAAAGTGGAAAATAGTGAATCTTATGTGATTGGCCAAGTCAAAGCGCAAGCGGATCAAGCAATTGAATGGATTGAAGCAAAATGATGAAAATAGCCATCTTCGCATCGGGCAATGGCAGTAATTTTGAAGCCATTGCTCAGGCGGTTGAAAAACAAGACATTCAAGCTGAAATTGCGGTTCTTTTTTGTGATCAAAAATCAGCTTTTGTATTAGAGCGTGCAGCTAAATATCAGGTGCCAACGGTATCGTTCTCACCAAAAGATTTTTCGAGTAAAGTCGATTATGAAAATGAAATTAAACGCATGATGCATGAATTTGACGTGGAGTTAATTGTTTTAGCGGGCTATATGCGGATTGTCGGATTAACATTATTGGAAGCTTTTCCTAAAAAAATTATCAATCTTCATCCCTCGTTATTACCAAGTTTTCCAGGTTTACATGGAATTCAAGATGCCTTTGATTACGGGGTAAAAGTGAGTGGCATAACGATTCATTATATCGATGAAGGCGTTGATACAGGTCCAATTATCGCTCAAGTGCCAACGGAAATCACGGCAGAAGATACATTAGAGAGTTTAGAAGAAAAGATTCATCAATTGGAACATTATTGGTATCCGAAAGTACTAGGAGAAATTATTCAAAAGGAGTCTTATTCATATGTTAAAAAGAGCGTTAATTAGTGTTTCTGATAAAGCAGGAATTGTTGAACTAGCAAAAGAATTAGTTGCTTTAGATTTTGAAATCATCTCAACCGGTGGAACAAAATCAGCTTTAGATCAAGCGGGTCTCACAACGATTGGGATTGAAGAAGTGACAGAGTTCCCAGAAATGATGGACGGTCGAGTTAAGACGCTTCATCCAAAAATTCATGGTGGCTTATTAGGTCGTCGTGATTTCGAAAGTCACGTAGCGGCAATGAGCGAGCATGCTATTCATCCAATTGATTTAGTTGTGGTTAACTTATATCCATTCAAAGAAACAATTAGTCGTCCGGATGTAACTGAAGCCGATGCGATTGAAAACATTGATATTGGTGGACCAAGTATGTTGCGTTCAGCTGCTAAAAATCATCAATTTGTGACAGTCGCGGTTGATCCTAGCGATTATCCAATTATTTTAGAAGAGTTAAAAGCAAATGGTGAAACCACTTTTGCGACTCGTCAAAAATTAGCAGCGAAAGTTTTCCGTCACACAGCGGCTTATGATGCGTTGATCGCCAACTACTTAACAACACTTGTTGGTGAAACAGAACCTGAGAAATTAACGTTAACTTATGATTTAAAACAATCACTTCGTTATGGTGAAAACAGTCATCAAGCAGCTGATTTTTATCAAGATGCTTTACCGAAAGATTTTTCAATTGCAAGTGCTAAACAACTGCATGGTAAAGAGCTTTCTTATAATAATATTCGTGATGCCGATGCAGCGATTAAAATTGCTAAAGAATACGATAAACCAATCGCAGTCGCGGTGAAACATATGAATCCTTGTGGAATCGGTACTGGCGAAACGGCTTATGAAGCATTTATGAATGCCTACGAAGCGGATTCAGTTTCGATCTTTGGTGGAATTGTTGTCTTGAACCGTCCAATTACGCTTGATGTTGCTAATCAAATGAAAAATATTTTCTTAGAGATTATTATTGCACCATCATTTGATGAAGATGCTTTTGAAGTTTTAGCTCAAAAGAAAAACCTTCGTTTATTAACGCTTGATTTTTCAGCAGCGGTTAGTGAACAAGCAGAAGTGGTTTCTGTTTTAGGTGGTTTATTAGTTCAAAGTCCAGATAGTCAAAAAGAAAATCCAACTGATTGGAAAGTTGTTACAAAACGCCAACCATCTGAAGCAGAATTAGCGACAATGATTTTTGCTTGGAATGGTGTGAAACACGTAAAATCAAATGCGATTTTATTAGCCAATGGTGAACGGACAGTTGGTATTGGTGCGGGTCAAATGAATCGTGTGGGTTCAGTTAAGATTGCAATTGATCAAGCAACAGCCGCCAACCAAATTGAAGGAGCTGTTTTAGCCAGCGATGCCTTTTTCCCAATGAGTGACAGTGTCGAATATGCGGCAAAACATGGGATTAAAGCGATTATTCAACCTGGTGGTAGTATTAAAGATCAAGAATCAATCGATATGGCCGATCAATATGGTGTTGCAATGATCTTTACTAATTTACGTCATTTTAAACATTAAAAATAGCTAGGTAACAAAAAGGAGAGCGCGATGAAGCTTTTGATTATTGGTAGTGGCGGTCGTGAACACGCCGTAGGAAAAAAACTATTAGAAGATCCACAAGTAACTGCCGTCTTTTGTGCGAAAGGCAATGCCGGTATGCTCAAGGATGGGATTAAGATTCTTGATATTGCGGAAGATGCGCACCAAGACTTGATTGCTTTTGCTAAAAAAGAAGTAATTGATTGGACATTTGTTGGTCCAGAAATTCCTTTGTTAAATGGGATTGTAGATGATTTTCAAACAGCTGGTTTAAAAATCTTTGGTCCAAATCAGGCAGCAGCGATGATTGAGGGTTCAAAAGAATTTGCCAAAGAACTTATGACTGAAATGAAAATTCCAACAGCAGCTTATCAAACATTTTCTGATTTTGAAGCAGCTAAAGCGTATGTTCTTGAACAAGGTGCACCAATTGTGGTTAAAGCGGATGGGTTAGCCGCTGGTAAAGGGGTTGTTGTTGCTGAGACGGTTGAAGAAGCGATTGAAGCTTTGCATGAAATGCTTGAAGAACAAAAATTTGGTTCAAGCAGCGCTAGAGTTGTCATTGAAGAATTTTTAGTGGGAGAAGAATTCTCATTGTTAGCATTTGTTGATGGTGAACACGTTTATCCAATGGTTATTGCACAAGATCATAAGCGTGCGTTTGATTTTGATCAAGGTCCAAATACAGGTGGGATGGGTGCCTACTCGCCGGTTCCTCAAATTTCTGAGGCAATGGTGGAGCAAGCCGTTCAGAAAGTCTTACATCCAACGGTCCAAGGAATGATTCAAAGGGGAACACCGTATCACGGGATTTTATATGCTGGTTTGATTGCT
>DXBN01000154.1 GCA_019116505.1 Candidatus Enterococcus avicola
ATTATTTTACTTTACTTTGTTTTGATTTATCGAATGTTGCGCGTTTGTTTTGATACAAATAATGAGTTTTATGCGTACATTGCAACGGGAATTATCATGATGATTTTATTCCACGTTTTTGAAAATATTGGCGCAAATATTGGATTACTACCACTGACAGGGATTCCGTTACCATTTATTAGTCAAGGGGGATCGGCTTTGTTGAGTAATATGATGGGTGTCGGTTTAATTTTATCAATGCGTTATCAAATGGAAAAAGGGGCAGAAGTATGATTACGTTATATGGGTATACAAAATGTAGTACATGTCGTGATGCGAAAAAATGGTTAGAGGCAAAAGGTTATGAAGTTGATTTTATTGACCTAGTCCAAGAACCACCGAAAGTAGAACTTTTACAACAATGGATGGAAAATAGTGAATTACCTATCCGCCGTTTCTTCAATACTAGCGGTCAGCTGTATCGAGCAGAGGGCTTGAAAGATTTTATTGATGGCTATACAATAGAGGAAGCTAGTAAAAAGTTAAACAGCAATGGCATGTTGATTAAACGTCCGATTTTAGTAAAAGATAATCAATTTCTAGCAAACGGCTTTAAAGAAGAAGTTTATGAAGGGGTTTTGTGAAAATGAAACAAACATGTTTGAAACGAAAAGATAATTTATGGATCTTATTCAATGGGAGTGAATATGTCATTGGCTTAACCAATGAAGCGCAAGAAGAGTTGGGCGATATTACCTTTGCTGATTTACCAATTGTCAATCAAGAAGTCAAACAAGGCGAAATACTTCTAGAGGTCGAAGCTGAAAAAGCTGTTAATGAATTTTCAAGTCCATTGACAGGCGTTATTTCATCTGTGAATGAAAAAATCGACGCCGATATTATCGTTTTAAATGATAGCGATGAGATGAACGCATGGCTGATTAGTTTAAAAAACGTATCGGAAGAAGAATTTCAAGCATTATAATTAATATCGAAAGAGTAGCGGCTAATAATAGTGCTACTCTTTTTTTAAAGCAAAAAAACCGGAAAACCATCGTGGATTTTCCGGTTAATAATCTATTATTCAGCAGGAGCAGCTTCTTCTTCGTCTGCTTCTTCTTCGGTTGTGCGAGGTTCGCTAATAGCAACGATTTGTTCGATTGCTTCAGTAATGATTTCGTAGTCATCTGACTTCGGTAAATCAGCAATCGTCAACGCATCACCAATGTTCAATGAAGTAATGTCGACTTCGATGCGTTCTGGTAATTTATCTGGAGTTGCTGAAACGATCACGTTGTATAAGTTTTGTGTTAATAAACCACCGGCTTTAACACCTGGTGCCACCCCAACTAAAACAACTTCGGCTTCAACTTCTGTTACTTCAGACATATCAACGGATAAGAACTCAACGTGAGTAATTTCTTTCGTGAATGTGTCTGTTGTAAATTGATGAATTAATGTATTGATCTTTTCACCATCAATTGTCAATTTGACAACGCTGTTTAGACCTTCTGTTCTTAAAATGCGTTTGAATTCAATTGCGTCGACTGCGATAGGTGTACTTTCGATTTTGTACCCATTAACGATTGCAGGGATCTTTCCTTCGTGACGTAATTTGTTACGGGTTGCGCGTGGGCGCGTACTTCTTTTACTTACTTCCAATGATACTGACATAACTCAATTCCTCCTAATTTTTCTGCCAAAAGACAGTCATTTCGAAGTAAATTTTTGTTACTCTTGCACATTAAAGGTTAGGAGTGCGCACAAAAAGTTGTGCGTAAAAAGGTAGCAAAATGCTACCCAGAAAGGTAAAGTTCACTTTCTCCACCAGCTCATAACACTGTGTGTAGTTAGAAACATATATTTACTTTACCTCTTAACCATAGGACGAATATCAATTTATGTCAAGCCATTGCCTTTTTCTCTCATAATCAAAGTTAAAATTGAGGAGTTTTCTTAACCTTTTTTCTTTTTCCGATACGTCATCTAAGGTATAATCGTTTCAGAAAGAAAGGGAAGGTTATGCGTTTAGATAAATTGATTGAAGAGCAATTACAGACTTCTCGTAAAGAAATGAAGCGCCTTTTCCTACGTAAAAAGGTTAGCGTTGATGGAAAAATCACGCTCAATGAGAGTCAAAATGTTGATAGTGAGCTTCATCAAATTGAGGTCGACGGTCAACGTCTTTTAACAAATGAGGTCTATTATTTACTAGCCAAACCAAAAGGCGTGGTTACGGCGAAGCGTGATAGGGAACATCAAACGGTTTTTGATTTATTAAAATCAGAAGCAAAAGTAGACCAATTGGTTTCAGTTGGACGTTTGGATCGGGATACGGAAGGTTTGCTTTTAATGACAAGTAATGGACAGTTAGTTTATGATTTGCTACATCCAACGAAAAAAGTGGTGAAAGTCTATCAAGCAGTCATTAATGAGCACGTAACCCAAGAGGATGTCGAAGCATTTGCTGAAGGTATTGTATTTTTGGATGGGCCAAAGTGTCAGCCGGCCCAATTAACGATTTTGGCTTACGACGAAAAGACCAACGAAAGCTTCGTCGAATTAGCGATTTCAGAAGGCAAGTTCCATCAAGTTAAAAAAATGTTCTTAGCTTGTGGGAAAAAAGTCATCGCTTTAAAAAGGGTTGCGATGGGGCCTTTACGTTTAGAAAATCTCGAAATGGGAAGTTATCGAAAATTGACAGCGGAAGAGTTGCAACAATTAAAAGCTTATTTCCGCTAAAAATGAATCAAGAAGGGGAATATCAATGCGTTATACCACACTATTATTTGATGTCGACGATACGCTATTAGATTTTCAAGCAGCTGAAAATCAAGCGTTACGAATGTTATTTGAACAAGAAGGATTGGAATTAACAACTGAGTTAGAAAAGATTTATAAAGAATTGAATGAACAGCGTTGGCGTGCTTTTGAGGTAGGGAAAATGTCACGTGAAACGGTTGTTAATGGTCGCTTTGGCGAGTTCTTTGCTCAAATGAATCGCACGGTAGATAGTATAGCGATGGAACAAAAATACCGCTATTTTCTAAACCAAGGCCATCAGTTATTAGGTAATAGTTTAGCGATTGTTGCTGATTTAGCGCAAAAAGCAGATTTATACGTGGTCTCAAATGGGGTTTCAAAAACACAATACCAACGTTTAGGAGATGCTCAATTATTGCCTTATTTTAAAGAAGTAATTATCTCAGAAGATACCGGTTATCAAAAACCGATGCTGGAATTTTTTGAATACACGTTTAATAAAATTCCTCAATTAAATAAAGAAAAGACAGTTATTATTGGTGATTCTTTGACTTCAGATATTCAAGGAGGAAACAATGCAGGGATTGATACTATTTGGCTGCATCCTTTAGTTGATGCTGACGAGCTAGTCGTTCAACCGACGCATCACATTCAGCGCTTAGAAGAAATTTATGAAATTCTTATGTAAAAAAGGTAGTTTCAACTAGAAATTTTCAGGAACTTGGCTATAATAAATAAGGGATAGAAATCAGGGGAACGAGGGAACGATTGCAATGACCAAGAAAAAACCGATTATTATCGGAGTGAGTGGTGGATCGGGTAGCGGGAAAACAAGTGTGAGCCGCGCGATTTTAAACCATTTCCCAACACACTCGATAATGATGTTAGAACACGACTCTTATTATAAAAACCAAGATCATCTTGATTTTGAAGAACGCCTAAAAACAAATTATGATCATCCGTTTGCTTTTGATACGGATTTATTAATCCAACATCTACAACAATTACAACGATATGAAGCAATTGAAAAGCCAGTTTATGACTATGTCAATCATACGCGTAGTAAAGAAGTAATTGTTCAAGAGCCGAAAGAAGTTATTATTTTAGAGGGAATTTTAATTTTAGAAGACGAAGCGTTGCGTAATATGATGGATATTAAAATCTATGTTGATACGGATGACGATACACGTATTATTCGTCGAATTAAACGCGACATGGAAGAACGTGGTCGGACGTTAGACTCTGTTATTGAACAATATTTGACCGTTGTGAAGCCAATGTACCATCAATTTATTGAGCCAACGAAACGTTACGCAGACATTATTGTGCCTGAAGGTGGCGAAAATTACGTAGCTATTGACTTGATTAATACGAAAATTGAATCGATTTTTGAAAGTAAAGACTAGCTATCCATTTAAAAGTATGCTAGAATTCGCTTTATGCGATGAGCCGAGGAAGACTAGTTCTTACTAGTCCAATCAAACAGAGACACATGAAGAAATTCAACTACCGGATTGTAGGTGTCGGAGGCTTTTATTGTGGAAAATAAAGTCTCTACTAGCAATAGTACTGTCAAAAACACCCCTGAGTATTTATACTCGGGGGTGTTTTTATTTAGTATCGACCAAATAAATGAAACTTTTTAATGACCTGCTCACTCTAATAGTATATAGCTTAAAAAATAAGGAGGTTGTCGTGTGTCAAATGATTTATTTTTAGTTAAACGTTCAAAGGCCGGTAACAATGAAGCCTTTGTTCAATTAATGATGAAAAAAGAAAAATTATTATATAATATGGCTCGGAAATTCCTAAAAAATGAAGAAGATATTGCTGATTGTTTACAGGAAACAATGATGGATGCCTTCAAAAATATTAAAAGTCTTAAAAAAGATAAATATTTTGATACTTGGTTATGCCGAATTCTGATTAATAACAGCAATAAAATAATCAATAAAAATAATAGAATTCTTGATTATAAGGCAATTTTGCATGAAGAAAAAAATACGAGCATTGATTCACTTGAACTCAGAAACCTGTTGCTATCGTTAGATTCAAAATATAGTGTCCCATTAGTCCTTTATTACTACAACGGTTATTCGATTAAGGAAATCAGTGAGATCCTTGATTTGCCTATCAATACGATAAAAACAAGGTTGGCCAGAGCCAAGTCACGATTAAAAATACAACAATTTAAGGAGGAATAATCATGAGTCTATCTGAAAAAAATCTTAAAGAAACAATCTTAAAAGAAGAAGAATTATCCATGATTGTACGAAATAGATTGGATGCAACTTATAAGGATATCCTAAAAGAAGAATCTTCTAAAATGATAAAACCTAAATTTAGGTATATCTACCCATTGATTGCCGTATTTAGTTGTATCGTTATCATTAGCATGACTCCCCTTGGATTGGCTGCGGTTAATTTACTTAGGTTTGGAGATTTCACCTCGAATAATTTGAAACAAAGTCAATTTATTAATAGGGCCTTTTCTTCTGATATCGATCAAAATATTCACATTCAGCTACAAGAACATTATTTTGATAACAATGCGCTAGGTCTGCATTTCTCTATCAAATTACCGAGAGATTCTAAATTATTAGCGAGTGATATAGAAGAGTATGATTTAACGTTTGCGATATCCAACAAAGAAAATCAAACGATTATTAATTTTAATATGGATGACCGAGATGTTTTAGATAACATTCAATCGGTCAATGTCGATCACGCTATCGATCGAGAAACGAATACATTAGAAATGACGTATCGATTACGCGCGAAAGAAACTGGGGAATTGTTTGATATAAAGGATGCAACTCTCACAATTGGAAGTATTTCAGGAGTTAAAAATCGAGTGAGGACTCCAGGCGAAAACCATCTATCCATTGAAGAAATCAAAGGTGATTGGACATTTCCTATTGATTTAACAACAAAGGAATTTGATCCAATAGAATTCTTCTCATCCGAGGAGCAATCGTACGGAGTCCATAGCGCCATTGCCTATCCAACATCATTTATCGTCCATCTTTCAAAAGATGGTTTTGAACAGTTCTCTAGTCAACAAGAAAACGGAACGTTTCAATTAAAAGTCATAAATGGCGAAAAACAACAAACTTATGAACCTAAAACAACAAAAATTAATCATCAAAATAATCAAGAATTTTTTGAAATGACGTTTGAGTACTCTGGCTACGATCAACTTTCGGAAGTTACTTTGGTTATTAATAATAAAGAGGAAGTCTTGTTATCCAAAAAATAGATTGAATCTCACAAGTTAATTATAAATAAAAAAAGTTCCCAGTATTTCACTTGGGAACTTTTTAAGACTACTCTTCGTTTTGTTTAGTAATTTTCTTTTGTAAGTACAAGTCGTAATCACGTGCTGCGGGAATAAGCAAGTTGGCGATACCACAAATAATTGTTCCGACACCGGCGATTACAAATAATTTTTCAACGCCGATTGCGTCGGCTAAAGGACCCGCAAATATTAAACCTACAGGGCCAGTTACACTCATTAAAGAGTTTAAAACGCCGAGAACGCGTCCGAGATATTCTGGTTCGTAACTTTGTTGAATCATCGCCATCAGTAAAGTGTTGAAAAATGGTGTTGCTAATCCAGCAATTGTGTTTAAGGCAACGAACCAAAGAAAACCTGTTTGATTCCCGGGTAAGAAGCCACTCATCGTAAAAGTCAGACCGATAATCGCATATGAAATTAACACCGGAATCATACGGTTTTTCCATTTACCAAAAATTCCGATGAAAGCTCCACCCATTAACATACCGACAGAAAAGACAACTTCGATGATACCGGCTTGACCGACTGTTCCTTGAAAATAGTCCATCGTCATTAAGGGATACATACTAACTGCCGGCATAAAAATTAATGTGAAAGCCGAACCGAGTAGAGTAATGTACCAAAGTCCTTTATTTTTGATTAACAGTGAAAAGCCAAGTTTGGTATCCGTTAAAAGATGAACTCGCTCACCTAATGCTTGTGTTTGTGGGATACGTACGAATAGCAATAAGCCAATTCCAAAGATTGCACCCAAGACGTCTAGTAGAATTAATCGATTCATTGGCACGACCGCAAATAAAAAAGCACCAAGCGCCGGAGCAATAATCATATTGGCTGATTGTACCATGCCTAATTGACCATTTACTCGGGTGATTTCTTTTTGTGGAACCATTTGCGGTAAAATCGATTGGATGGTTGGCATTTGAAAAGTCTGAGCAATTGAACGCATAAAAAGTGAAATAAATACGAGCCATAGTGGGAAAGTATCAGAAATTGTTCCGGCTAGTGATAAAGTGAGTGCGAAGATTGCGACGATGATATCGGTCACAATTAATAGCCGCTTTTTGTTGAGACGATCGACAAAGGGACCTACGAAAGGGCTGAGTATAACCATGGGAATCATCCCGAGTAGAGTGGCGAAACTTAAGACCGTCGCAGAGCCTGTTTCTTTTGTCAAATACCAGATGATGGCATATTGGACAACCATGCTTGTTATTCCTGAAAGAAATTGGCCTGTTAAAAACAAGCGAATATTTTTTTGCCACCCAGTTAAGTCAAAGTTTGACGGTACTGATTGTTGATTTTCCATAAGTCCTCCAAATGTTAAATTGTCCAGGGCCAGATTCTGATTGATAGTAGGTTTAGTTTACACTAATTTATCGTTGAAAAATATCGATTAGCTCATTTTTTTTACTTTTCTTTTTGGAGGTGCCTTGGTCGACTTTCGCGTGTTATAATCATACTAATAAGGATTCGAGGAGAGATGAAATGATTAATTATGGAATTGTCAGCACGGCGAGTATTGTTCCTCGTTTTGTGACAGGTATTAAAGAAAGCGCTGAGGGTCAAGTTGTGGCTATTGCTGCACGTGAATTAGACAAAGCGCAAAAAATGGCGGAAGAATTAGCGATTCCTCAAGCGTATGGCAGTTATGCTGAATTGTTTGCAGATGAGACGATTGATGTGGTTTACATCGCTACTTACAATCGTGGACATTATCCGGTAGCTAAAGAAGCTTTGCTAGCGGGTAAACATGTTTTACTAGAAAAACCTTTCACATTGACGCTCGATGAGGGTGAGGAACTATTTGCTTTAGCACAGGCCAATCAATGCTTTATTATGGAAGCACAAAAAGCAGTTTTTTTACCGATTACCCAAAAAGTCAAAGAAACAATCGCTTCTGGTAAAATTGGCGCGGTTAAATATATGAAAGCTTTTATGGCTTTTCCAAGTGGTCGCACAATTCCATGGTTTCACTCATTAGAAGCAGGAGGCGGTGCGTTGTATGGCTCAGGAAGCTACCCAATTGAATACATGCAATACGTCACGGGTGCAAAAATTAGTGAAGTTTCAGGAACAGCCGTGATGGCACCGGGAGAATCGGACAGTCAATGCGACGTCAGTATTTTATTTGAAGGTGGGATACAAGGGAATCTTTTTATCACAATTGAATTTGCTGAAGACAGCCAGTTTGTTATTTATGGCGAAAAAGGCAAAATCGAAATTCCGCATTTTTGGCGGGCACAAGAGATGACGATTACGACTGATAATGACAAAGAGGACATACAGTTACCTCATCAAAATGAGTTTGTTTTTGAAGTCGATCACGTGAATAATTGTTTAGCCAAAGGTTTGTCGGAAAGTCCAGTGATGACGGCGGATCTAACGTTGCAGACGGTAGAACTAGTTGAAAAAATGTACCAACAATGGGAACAAGATTAAAGAACGAGTGAAATTTTTGGTATATTGCTCAAAAAAATTGAAATCGAATGGTTTCTATGTTTAAGTAGAGGGGAACAAAATAGGAGAAAAGAAAGTGAGTTTTATATCTTGGAAAGTAGAAAATTATTAGCTTTTGATATTGATGGAACGATTCTAGATTCAAACAAGCGTCCACTAGCCAGTACGATAGAGGCCTTACAAACCTTACGTGATGCCGGACACTTTGTGACGTTGGCAACAGGGCGTAGTCGCTATTTAGCTGAGACGGTTATTCGTGAGCTTGACTTTGAAAATTATATTTTATGTAATGGCTCAGCAGCATTTTTAAATCATCAACAAGTGTTTAAAGAGACGCTGGCGAGCGATAGTTTGCAACAATTGATTGAATTTTGCCAAGAATTGAAAATCGATACTTCTTTAATTCACCTCGATTCATCGAAACGTTTAAGTAGTTTTGATATGGAAAAAATGGAAGAAGCGATGACTTCTTTTGGTTCGCATGCTTCAGAATTAGGATACTTAAATGAGAAAGATGATGTCTACCAAGCATTAGCATATTATGATCAAAGTTTTGATGCAATGTTCGATGGGCAATACCCTGGTTTAAATTTTGTTCGTTGGCATGAAAAGTGTGTCGATGTCGTACCGGAAAATGGCTCAAAAGCAAGAACGATTTTAGCGATGGCGGATCGCCTTGAAATTTCTAGAGAAGATATTATTGGCTTTGGCGATGGTTTAAACGATCGCGAAATGCTACGTGAAGTTGGAATTGGCGTTGCAATGGGCAATGCCTTAGAAATTGTTAAACAAGATGCTGACCTCGTTACGAAAGATAATAATTCAGATGGCATTTGGCATGCATTACAAGAATTGAAATTAATTTAATGATAGATACTTGAGGAGGACTTTATGAAAATTGCACTGATTGCTCATGACCGAAAAAAAGATTTAATGGTTAAACTGGTGACGGCTTACCGTCCAATTTTAGCTAAGCATCAACTATTTGCAACTGGAACAACTGGTGGCAGAATTGCCGATGCAACAGATTTACCGATTCATCGCTTTAAATCGGGTCCGTTAGGCGGCGACCAACAAATTGGCGCGATGATTTCTGAAGACGAGATGGACATGGTGATTTTTTTACGTGATCCATTAGCGGCACAACCACACGAACCAGACGTGACGGCTTTAATTCGTCTATCGGATGTCTATGAAATTCCTTTAGCAACCAATATTGGTACAGCTGAAATTTTATTGCGTGGCTTAGATGCTGGTTTTGCTGATTTTCGTGAAGTTGTCCATGAAGGCGATCGTCGTCCGATTTCAATTTAAAAACCGTTAGATGTTTCGACTTGAGCCAATCGAGTGGGAGCATCTTTTTTTATCGATAAGAGGTCAAATCTTAAAAGGATTTCAGGAAGCTTTTTTTTCTAAGATAAAACCGATATAATAGGTAAAGATGTAAAATGAGAAGAGAAGAGGAAGTTTTTTGAGAATTTTATTTATTGGTGATGTCGTCGGCTCAATTGGAAGACAAGCCATTTCAGAATATGTACCACAATTAAAAAAGAAATACCGTCCACAAGTGACGATTGTTAATGGTGAGAATGCGGCATCGGGTCGCGGTATCACTGAAAAAATTTATAAAGGCCTCTTACAAGACGGCGCCGATGTCATTACACTAGGCAACCATGCTTGGGATAATCGTGATTTATTTGAGTTTATTGCTGATGCAAAAAAACTTGTGCGTCCGGCCAATTTTCCAGATGGCGTACCTGGTGTTGGGGTTGTTTATACGAAAGTGAATCAATTAGAACTAGCGGTTATTAATTTACAAGCGCGCACGTTCATGGTGGCTTTGGATGATCCTTTTACTAAAATGGATGAAATTTTAGCTCAAGTCGGCGAACGGACACCGTTTATTTTTGTCGATTTCCATGGCGAAGCAACGAGCGAAAAACAAGCGATGGGTTGGTATTTAGATGGTCGTGTTTCGGCAGTTGTTGGTACACATACGCACGTTCAAACCAACGATGCGCGGATTTTACCAAAAGGCACGGCTTATTTAACCGATGTGGGAATGACTGGTCCGTATGATGGTGTTTTAGGAATGAAAAAAGAAGCAGTCATTGAAAAATTTATTACAGCTTTACCACGTCGCTTTGAAGTGGTTGAAAGTGGTCGTTCACTATTATCCGCATGTGTGATTGATATCGATGACCAAACTGGAAAAGCCAAAAAAATTCAGGCGTTTCAAATTAGCGAAGACCGTCCGTTTATGATGTAAGGAGGAACCGTCGTGGGGTATCTAGAAGAAGAACAAGCCTTACAGGCAGAAGTTGAAAAAATGTTGGCCTTATTAAATACGCATGAAAGTGTTCAAACATTTAAAGAAGTTCAAAGTAAAGCACAAAATCATGCGGGCTTAAAAGAACTTGAAGAAAAAATTAAACGCGCACAAAAAGATGCAGTTGCATACGCGCATTACGATAAACCAGAAGCTGAAAAGCAATCAGTTGCAGAAATCAATGCGTTAAACAAAGCTTATAAAAATCATCCGCTCGTTGAAAATTATCGCGAACGCTTAGTGGAAGCCGATGAATTATTGCAACATGTTTCAACGATGATTCAAAAAGAAGTCAATCAGCGTATTGAAGGGGAGGAATATGATGCCTCAAAAGACTAAACATACACCGATGATGGAACAATACTTTGGCATTAAAGCTTCTTATCCTGATGCGTTTTTATTTTATCGTCTTGGCGATTTTTATGAATTATTTTATGAAGATGCGATTGAAGTGTCGCAGCTACTAGAGCTAACATTAACAAGCCGGAACAAAAATGCCGATGACCCGATTCCAATGTGTGGGGTTCCTCATCATGCAGCGAGTGGTTATATTGACACGCTTGTCCAACAAGGTTATAAAGTAGCGATTTGTGAGCAAGTTGAAGACCCAAAAACAGCCAAAGGGATGGTTAAGCGTGAAGTGGTTCAACTCGTTACACCAGGTACTGTTATGGAAGGGCGAGGATTATCGGCCAAAGAAAACAACTATTTGGTGGCTTTGGCTTTTAGCGATCGAACTTTCCAATTAGCTTATGTCGATTTAACAACGGGAGAATTAAAAGTAGCGAGCCTAGCAAATGAGGAAGATGTCCTAAACGAGGTGGCTGTGTTAAAAGCTCGGGAAGTTCTTTTAACGAGTGCTGTTCCAGAAACAACGACCGAATTACTCGAAAAACGCTTAGGTTTAATCTTTTCGATACAAGAAGAGTCAGAAGAATCAACGGAATTTACTTTCTTAACGCAAGATTTAAGTGAGACGTTGACGCCTGTAACATTAAAACTACTGACTTATTTAAGCCGGACACAAAAACGCAGCTTGGATCATTTGCAAAAAGCGGTGGAATACCAAGTCGATCATTTCTTAAAATTGGACTACTATTCGAAATTTAACTTAGAACTAACCCAATCGATTCGCACGGGTAAAAAGCAAGGAACATTATTATGGTTACTAGATGAAACGAAAACGGCGATGGGCGGTCGTTTGTTAAAACAATGGATCGATCGTCCATTAATTCATCAGAGTCAAATTGAAATGCGGCAAAATCAAGTGGCTTCTTTATTGGATGCTTTCTTTGAACGAGGCGATTTACAAGAAACCTTGAAGAAAGTTTATGACTTGGAGCGTTTAGCGGGACGGGTGGCTTTTGGCAATGTCAACGGTCGTGATTTATTGCAATTAAAAACCTCGTTGCAACAAGTTCCTTTTATTCGTCAAATTTTATCAGGTTTGGATGAAGGACAATGGCGTGACTTACTTGTCCACATTTCACCTTTAGAAGAATTGGTTTGGTTAATTGAGCGGGGAATTCATGAGGATGCGCCTTTAGCGATTACTGAAGGAAATATCATTAAAACAGGCTTTAATCAGCAACTCGATCAATACCGTGAGGCGATGCACTCCGGTAAGAAATGGTTAGCTGAACTAGAAGCTAAAGAACGCCAAGCAACTGGCATTAAAAATTTAAAAATTGGTTTTAACCGAGTGTTTGGTTATTATATCGAAATTAGCAAATCGAATTTGGGAGCTTTAGAGGAAGGTCGTTATGAACGCAAGCAGACACTAGCAAATGCGGAGCGTTTCATCAGTCCCGAGTTGAAGGAAATCGAGACATTGATTTTAGAAGCAGAAGAAAAATCAGTGGATTTAGAATATCAACTCTTTTTAGCGATTCGTGAAGAAGTGAAACAAAGTATCGAAAAGCTACAAACATTAGCGCAGGCGTTGAGTGCTGTGGATGTCTTGCAAAGTTTTGCAACCATCAGTGAAAAATATCAATACATTCGTCCACAGTTTAATCAACAGCAAACATTGAGGATTACTGAGGGTCGACATCCTGTAGTTGAAAAAGTGTTAGGTCATCAAGAATACATTCCCAATTCAATTG
>DXBN01000155.1 GCA_019116505.1 Candidatus Enterococcus avicola
TTTATTTTAAGAAAGTTCGTTTTTTTGTTATTTTATTATCAGTTGAGGATTTATGTTAGAATAAAGAAAAACAATAGAAAGCAGGGATTTTTTGGAAAATATTACCATAATTGCGCATCAACTCTCTGAGAGTGGGTTATTTGAAAGTGTCGAAGTTTATATAGATTATGAGAACTACTTCCAACGGATGTGTAATCTTTATCCGCATGTGGCGCTTGGGACAATACAAGAATCAATTGATCCAGCAGAAATTTACGTATTAATTGTCATTGATTCTAAAAGAGGGCGCAGCAACACGTATACTGAAAAGGACTTTCTCACGTTAGAAGATTTATTGAAGAGTGGCAAAGGATTAAAATAATGATTAGACGGTCTGTTATATAGTTAACTTTGATACAATAAAAGTAATATTAAAATGAGGAGGAACAAAATGGAATATGTAAAATTAGGTAATACAGGATTAGATGTTTCACCATTATGTTTAGGTGCGATGGGGTTTGGTAATCCGCATAATTGGATTCATGATTGGATTTTGGAAGAAGAGAAAAGCCGCCAAGTGATTAAAAAAGCGCTTGATTTAGGCATTAATTTCTTTGATACAGCCAATATTTATTCCTATGGTGCGAGTGAAGAAGTCCTCGGCCGTGCTTTACGTGATTATGGTAAACGCGAAGAAATTGTCTTAGCAACGAAACTTTATATGCCGATGACAGCCGAAAAGCGTCCGAATTCAGGCGGGCTATCGCGCAAAGAAATCTTTCATCAAGCTGAACAAAGCCTAAAGCGATTAGGAACCGATTATATTGACTTATACATTATTCACCGTTGGGATTATCATACACCGATTGAAGAAACAATGGAGGCGCTCCATGATTTAGTCAAGTCAGGAAAAGTTCGTTACATTGGGGCTTCAGCAATGTATACGTGGCAGTTTGCTAAAGCACAATTCGTAGCGGAAAAACATGGTTGGACCAAGTTTGTCTCAATGCAAAATCATTTGAACTTATTGTATCGAGAAGAAGAACGTGAGATGTTACCGTTTTGTCAAGATCAAAAAATTGCGGTAACACCATACAGCCCACTAGCTGCAGGTCGCTTAACGCGCGATTGGGAAGGGACAACTAAGCGTGCACAAACTGATCGCACAGCGAAAGTGAAATACGATCAAACTTTAGAGCAAGACCGAATGATTGTAGCACGTGTTGCGCAAGTTGCCGAGGATTTAGGTGTCAAACGAGCTCAAGTTTCATTGGCTTGGCTTTTACAAAAAGAGGTTGTAACCGCACCGATTATTGGTGCAACGAAAGAAAGTCATTTACTAGATGCCCTTCCAGCACTTGATATCAAACTAACACCTGACCAAATTCTCTTCTTAGAAGAACCTTACGTACCCCACAAAGTTGTTGGAGCAAGATAAAGAAAAGCCCTTAGGATTTCCTAAGGGCTTTTGTTATTTTATTAATCCATACCGATTAGATAATCGTCATCATTCATCGCTTCAACGGTACCAAGTAAGTACCCATTTCCGACTTGTGAGAAGAAATCATGATTGCTTGTTCCAGTCGAAATCCCATTCATAATAATTGGATTGACATCATCTGCGGTATCAGGGAAAAGTGGATCTTGTCCCATGTTCATTAAAGCTTTGTTGGCATTGTATCGTAAGAATGTATTTACATCTTCCGTCCAACCAATATGATCATAGAGTTCGGCTGTGTATTTTTCTTCGTTTTCATAAAGTTCAAAGAGTAAAGCGTACATCCATTCTTTTAATTCTTCTTGTTCATCTTCAGGTAATTCATTGAAACCTAATTGGAATTTGTAACCAATATATGTTCCATGAACGGATTCGTCACGAATAATTAATTTAATGATTTCAGCAACGTTTGGTAGTTTGTTATTACCCAAGTAGTGAAGAGGGGTATAGAAACCAGAATAAAATAAGAATGTTTCTAGGTAAACACTTGCGACTTTCTTTTGCAGTGGGGTTCCGTGTAGGTAGACTTCGTTAATTAGTTCTGATTTTTTTTGTAAATATTCATTGGTGTTAACCCAATCAAAAATCGCTTCAATTTCTGCTTTTGTATTTAAGGTACTGAAAATGGAAGAATAGCTTTTGGCGTGTACTGATTCCATAAATTGAATGTTGTTTAAAACCGCTTCTTCATGCGGTGTACGAACGGCGTCACGTAATTGATGCATCCCACTTTCTGATTGAATCGTATCAAGTAAAGTTAAACCACCCAAAACATGACTGACCATTTTTTGTTCTTCTTTTGAGAGGCTTCTCCAGTCATCTAAATCATTGGAAAGCGGAATACGTGTATCTAACCAAAATTGTTCCGTTAATTTTTCCCAAGTGGATTTGTCGATTAAATCTTCAATTTCATTCCAGTTAATTGCTGCATAGTATGTTTTTGCCATTGAAACTGGCCTCCTTAAATTTGAAATAAAAAAGAAGCTAGCCAGAGAAAATCCGCTAGCTTCCAAAAGAATTGTTCTTTTTTGTAATTAAATCACACAGCTTTCGCATTGGTTACTGCCGATTTCTTCTGCATCGTCAGTAAAGGTACGAATATAATAGATAGTCTTAATCCCTTTGTTAAAGGCATAGTGACGTAAAATATTCAGATCTCTGGT
>DXBN01000156.1 GCA_019116505.1 Candidatus Enterococcus avicola
AGCCTTAAAATCGGAAAAATTAGCCTCTGTAATCAAACTAGTAACATGGCGAACCATTTTTTTCTTCGTTTTTTCTTTGACTACATAGCGAACATCGACTACTCCTGCTGCTCGTAAACGTTGGAACCGTGGAAGTTCTCCCGCGTCTTCGACTACCTGCCATGCAATTTCCTTTTGATTTTGAAAGTAGGTCTCACTTACGTCATTCGAGTCATCAATTAAAACAAATTTCTTCTCGTAGGCCGCTTTCATTGCAGCTGGTAACATCGTTTGAAGACAGGTAATTTTAAATGAAAAAGTCACGTCTTTCATATAGTCCGCTAATTGTAACAATTCTTGATTGACAACTGGCGCTAAATCAATCACGCGAGTCAGTTCTTTTAAAACAAGTGCTTGGTTGGTCGGTGCTTGGTCAGATAGAGCCATGACAAAGCCTTGAATGTGTCGATTCCCATCACCAAAAGGCACTTCAACCCGCATGCCTGGTGCGATTATTGCTTGCCATTTATCTGGCACACGATAGGTGTATGGCTGATCGGTTTGCATCGTTGGTACGTCAACAATGACTGCCGCATATTTTGACATGACCCTTCCTCCTCCTTCTTTCTTCTTATTCTACTAAAGTTCAATCTATTTGTCTGTAAAGGACTTAAATCCTTATTGGTTTTTAAATGTAAAAAAGTCTGGATGATTTCTCCAGACTTTAGCAACTTTTATTGATTTTGGCGAACTTTTGCTTCCAAATCTTTTTGTTCTTGTTCTTTCGCAGCTTGACGTTCTTCTTCTTCAAGCTTCAAGCGAGCACGTTTAACTTCTGGATGTGGATCATTGACAATCGTTTCTGCTTCGATTTCTTCTAATGCTCTTCCCACGCTCTTAACGGATTCAAATTTATCAACAGTTGCTTGTGCACCTGCTTCTAATTCGTGTGCACGTTTACTAGCTAAAATCACTAATGAGTATTTTGAGTTTACACGATCCAACAATTTATCAATCGACGGTTTTAACATCATGGTTTCTTACAACTCCTCTAACATTTTTCTATATTTTCCAATTACACGTTCTACTCGAAAATGTTCACTGACAATAATATCTTTGATTCGAGTCACTGCTAACGGAACTTGATCATTTACAACGGCATAATCGTATAAGGCCATCATTTCAATCTCTTCGCGAGCAACACGCATCCGTTCGTCAATCACATCAGGTGCATCGGTACCACGACCGGTAATACGTGAACGTAACTCAACTAAATCAGGCGGTGTTAAGAAAATAAAAACGCCATCTGGCACTTTTTCTTTTACTTGTTGTGCTCCTTGAACTTCGATTTCTAAGAATACATCTTTTCCTTCATCTAAAGTCTTTTGAACATAAGATAGCGGCGTACCATAGTAATTACCGACGTATTCGGCATACTCTAGCATTTCGCCGGCTGCTATTAATTCTTCAAATTCTTCACGTGTACGGAAAAAATAATCAACGCCTTCGATTTCTCCAATGCGTTTTTTTCGTGTCGTCATTGAAATCGAGTATTCGAATTCGTTCCCTTCACTTTCAAAAATGGCTTTACGAACTGTACCTTTTCCGACACCGGAAGGGCCAGATAATACTATTAATAATCCACGCTCTGTCATGTTGAAGTCCTTTCGTTTTAAAGATTCACTATTCCCTATTGTGCACTTTTTTTCAGCAATTTTCAAGATTTAGTTTAATATAACGCTTTTTTCTTAATTTTTTCCTTGCTTTTTCTCATAATTAAGGCTATTATTCAATATTTTGAATTTGTTCACGGATTTTTTCAAGGGTTGTTTTCATTTGAACGACGTGGTGTTTGACTTCAATCGTACTAGATTTCGAACCAATCGTATTAACCTCACGATTCATTTCTTGAACTAAAAAGTCAATTTCGCGACCCACCGGCTCCGTACGATGTAAAAGCTCCTCAAAGGTTTGCAAATGAATCGTTAAACGATCCAATTCTTCGTGAATGTCACTTTTTTCAAGTAAAATCACCATTTCTGTTAATAAGCGCTCTTGCTCAACGGTCGTTCCCAGATATTCTTCAAGTTTCTTCTCAAAGCGCGCTTTGTATTCCACTTCAAAAGTAGCGGTAAAGTCAGAAAGTGCCATCAAATGCGTTTGTAAGACGGCCTGATTGTCTTTCAAGACTTTATGAATTCCTATCCCTTCAATTTCGCGCGAGACAAGATTTGCCAAAGTTGCTTCTTTGATCGCTTCTACTACAATCTGCTCAAGTGAATCATCCATCATCGGTTTTTCTTGAATTTCTAAAAAAGCGTCTTTTTGCAAAAAATTCTCAATGAGACGTTCAACATTTAGATGTGTTTGAAAGCGTTGTGTCATTTCTGATTCAACAGATTGGACTAAATGTTCAATCAAATCCCAGTGAACAATCGCCTCTTTGCGTAAATCGTTTTTTTCAGTCAATGTAATAAAGACTTCCACTCGTCCACGATTTAAATAATTTTTAATTGTTTGACGAATTTGATTTTCATAAGCATTTAACTGGCGAGGCATCCGTAACTGGAAATCTAAAAAACGATGATTGACGCTCTTAATCTCAATGTCGATTTGATAATTATCCGTTACTTTCAATGCTTTGCCAAAACCGGTCATACTTTTCATGAGTTGCCTTCCTTCTTACATCGTTTGGATGAGTTTCTTTAAATTTTCAAATTCTTCATTACTCAATGTGACACCTTTACCCATTTTTTCATGGTTCGGTGCCCAGTCACGTAAATCAAATTTAGCCGGATTACCATTCCAGCTAACTAAATTCAATTCTTTACGCCAACCTTTTGCGTTTTCTGATAATACACCAATTTCTTCTAAAATTTCATATGAAAATTCACTCTTCATTTTTTTCACTCCTTTAAAATGTTTGTTGTTCCATGGAAAAAGCCGCTAACATGTCTTTCGTAGCTTCTTTGACAGAAGTTACCTCAGTTAATTCACCTTGGACTAACCAACGGGTCACGCCTTCGCGTTCACCACAAGTAATCAATGTCACCATATTTTTATCTTCAACCAAATCTAAAACTTCGACTTCCGTTGGCTCAATTCGTTTAGAAACCGTTACGTTATACGTATAAATATTTTCTAAGTCGGTTAAATAAACGATTTCATCTATTTTTATTTCATCTAATCGTGTAAATAAAATCGTCGTGTCCTCAATTCGATGACTAGCTAGAGCATAATTGCCCTCACCCATCTTTTGTTCTGGATCAAACGTCCCTGCACCAAATAATAAAGCATCATTATCTAGACCTTTAAAAATAGGCAGCTGCACTTCAATACTAGGAATTGCCACACCGCCAATTACCGGTAAGATTTTACCGCTTAGCTGGGCTCGAATCACCGCGTCTAAATCGACCGGCTTGACTTGATCAAAATCAAATGTTGCTTCTTGAGTTAGCCCATTTTCAACTTGTTCACGACTAATCGCTGAAACTTGATAATCGTCTTTAGAACGGCTCAAGAGGAAATTTTTGATTGGTTGATTAAAAAATAAAGCTAATCCGACTAAAAATAAAAGAAACAGCCCACTATTAATCAGCAAATTTTTAATTTTTTTACCTTTCATCTTTCTCTTCCCCTCCTTTTTCGATCATTTATCGTCTTGTTATTCATTTTAACACATGACTTGATTTTAAGCCGTTATTTTCTTTAATGCTTAACTGAACTATTTTTTACCAAATTATTTTACAAAAGATAACGCTTACTACAATGTTTTGTAATCTTATTTTAACGGAAAAGAAACAAGCATTTTACTTTGATATATTGTAAAATGAAAGAATAGAGAGTTTACAAATAGGAGGGGAGAAAATGACAGCGCCACTTTATGTTCATTTGGACACGACGAGCAATACCGTTTTAACGCAAGGGATAACACCGCGCGATTTTTATCATGGTATTACCCACCAGCCAAAAAATATTTTGTTATTAAATGCAAGTAGCGACCAAGGTGAATTTGAGAGTCACACAACGATGAAAATCATTCGTGGCTATGCTGACATTACTCACTATTTTGATAACTTACACAAGAGTTCCTCTTTATTAGACAAACGTTGGATTGATTTCACAGAGTTAGATATGTTGAAAGAGTTAACACCTTTAGAAATTTCTGAATTGTTATATTTTGGTCACATGAAAACCCACCTGTACTCACCTTTTTTCTATAAATTACAAAACAACTTTGTTTTTTTTGAACTTGAAGGTGGCATCAATCGCACTTATTATCGCTATTTAGATGAATTTTATCGCATTTTAGCCCTCAAAATTAATCATATGACGTTAGAATTATTAAACGCACGAACAACCTTTTTCCGTAAAGCCCAACCGGTCGCAAAAATTAACATTGAATTATTAAAAACACTCAAGGAAGCCTTTAAAGAAGGCGTGATTATCGCTATTAACCAAGCAGAATCAACAAAAAACGAATTGCAAATTCCATTGCTTTATTCAGAAGATGGTCCTTTGTCAATCAAAAAAAGAACAAATAATGCCGATTATTTATTAGGTTACCTCATTTATCATAAAGATTTAGGATCTTGGACACTCGATGTTGAAGATGAGTTAATAGGTATTAATTAGCCATTTACTAGGACTGTAACCGATGTTACATTCCTTTTTTTATCCTCTTTTAAATATTCGCACTTTCACGGTATTATTTTCACCTGATGAGCAGTCAAAAATTTGTATAAGAAAAAGGATGCGACTTCAGCCACATCCTTTTTCTTATTTTGAATTTTCGGTTTTAATCACTAATGAGTCGGTCGGAATAAACAATTTTGGTACCATTTTATATAAAATAATCGTCACGACTATCGTTACCGCTCCGGTTGCTAATCCGCTGATACCATTCATTACAAGTGAAAAGACTGCAGGTG
>DXBN01000157.1 GCA_019116505.1 Candidatus Enterococcus avicola
TTTATATTGATGAAGATATTGATTTACAAATGGCATTAGATATTACGTTTAATGCTAAAGTTCAACGTCCTTCTGTCTGTAATGCAGTCGAAACCATTTTAGTTCATGAAGCAGTAGCCCCTGTTTTCTTATCTGAACTTGAAAAATTACTCGTACCAGAAGGTGTTCAACTTTTTGCTGATAAACAAGCCAAAGCTTATTTAAAATCGGCTGAACTCGCGACTGAACTTGATTGGGAAACTGAATATTTAGATTTAATGTTAGCTATTAAAGTCGTTCATTCTCTAGATGAAGCAATGGAACATATTCGTCATTATGGGACCAAACATTCCGAAGCAATTGTCACAAATAATTATTTTGCGACACAACGTTTCTTAAACGAAGTGGACGCTGCCGCAGTTTACGTCAATGCGTCGACTCGTTTTACTGATGGTTTCATGTTTGGTTTTGGTGCTGAAATTGGAATTTCTACGCAAAAACTGCATGCGCGCGGTCCAATGGGCTTAAATGAATTAACTTCTACGAAATACATTGTTTATGGCAATGGACAAGTAAGAAAATAAGAAAAAACTTGTCTCGAAAATCACTATCGATTTTCGAGACAAGTTTCTTTTTTATCCTAACGCTACATCTAACATCATCATAATAATGAAGCCTAACATCGTACCAAAAACACCAAAATGGCGATGTCCTTCATTCGTAATCCGAGCTTCTGGGATTAATTCTTCTACTACAACATAAATCATCGCACCAGCTGCAAACGCTAATGCATAAGGTAAAATGGGTGTCATTCTAACGACAAGCAAAGCGCCAAGAACTCCTGCAATAGGTTCAACTAAACCTGAAGCTTGTCCATGGAAAAAAGCTTTTCCTCGACTCAGACCTTCTTGTTGTAAAGGAATCGAAACAGCTGCTCCTTCTGGGAAATTTTGAATCCCAATCCCTATTGCTAGTGATAGCGCCCCTAAAACGGCCACTCGTGGGTCATCTGCACTTGCAGCTGCACCGAAAGCCACACCGACTGCTAACCCTTCTGGAATGTTATGCAAAGTAATGGAAAAAACTAATAATGCCGTCCGTTTAAAGTGACTAGGAATTCCTTCTTCTTTTTGATTGGGTCCGAAATGAATATGCGGTAAAATTTTATCCGCTGCATACAAGAAAAGCCCACCCAATCCAAAACCAATACTAACTACAAGCCATGAAATACTACCATTTTCCTCTGCTTTAGCAATCGCTGGATCAAGCAGTGACCAAAAACTCGCAGCAATCATCACACCTGAAGCAAAACCAAGCATCAAACTTAGAACGTTGCGATTAATTTTTTTAAAGAAAAAAACCAATCCAGCTCCTAATGCCGTCATAAAATAAGTAAAAGCAGTACCAACTAGCGCCTGTTGCCACGGTGCTAGTTCCATTATCCAATCAACCATCTGATCTCTTCCCTCCCAAAGTAACATTGACTATTTAATACTTGTATCATATCACATTTATTGCTTGTCGTGAAATATTTTTAGGCTTGCCGAATCTTTTGTAAAAATAAGAGGTCTTCTAGTGATATACTTGATAATTCTAACTATTCCTACTATAATGCATAGAGACCTTTGTCAATAAAAATTAAAGCGAGGAAAAGAATTGATTACAGTAAGTGATGTTAGTTTGCATTTTTCAGATCGCAAACTTTTTGATGATGTAAATATTAAATTTACCCCTGGAAATTGTTATGGTTTGATCGGTGCAAATGGAGCTGGTAAATCAACTTTCTTAAAAATTTTATCTGGTGAAATTTCGCCTTCAACAGGAAATGTTACATTGGGTCCTGATGAACGTTTAGCCATTTTAAAACAAAACCATTTTGACTATGAAGAATTTAGTGTCCTTGAGACAGTTATTATGGGACATAAACGTCTATATGACGTTATGAAAGAAAAAGATGCCATTTATATGAAAGAAGACTTCAGCGATGAAGACGGCATTCGTGCTGCTGAGCTTGAAGGCGAATTTGCAGAACTTGATGGTTGGGAAGCAGAACCCCAAGCAGCAATGTTGTTGCAAGGATTAAATCTATCTGAAGATTTACACCACCTACAAATGAGTGAGTTAAATGCCGGCCAAAAAGTTAAAGTTTTACTTGCCCAAGCACTATTTGGTAAACCTGACGTGCTTTTACTTGATGAGCCGACCAACGGATTGGATATTCAATCGATTGCTTGGTTAGAAGAATTTTTAATTAACTTTGAAAATACCGTGATTGTCGTTTCCCATGACCGTCACTTCTTAAACAAAGTATGTACACACATGGCTGACCTAGACTTCGGGAAAATCCAACTATTTGTTGGGAACTACGATTTCTGGTTAGAATCAAGCCAATTAGCTGCTCGTTTACAGTCACAACAAAATGCTAAAAAAGAAGAACAAATTAAAGAGTTACAAGACTTTATCGCACGTTTTAGTGCCAATGCTTCAAAATCCAAACAAGCAACATCACGTAAGAAAATGTTAGATAAGATTACTTTAGACGATATTAAACCATCTTCTCGCCGTTACCCATTCGTTGGTTTTAAACCAGAACGTGAAATTGGAAATGACGTCGTGCAAGTTGACAATGTTAGTGTAACAATCGATGGAAAGAAAATCCTCGATAAAATTTCATTTACTTTAGGTCGCGAAGATAAAGTTGCCTTCTTAGCAAATGATGATATTACTACAACGACGTTATTTAAAGTCTTGATGGGGGAAATTACGCCAGACGAAGGTACTGTTCGTTGGGGTGTAACAACTAGCCAATCTTACTTACCAAAAGACCCTAGTGCGGAATTTGATAATGAATTAACCATTGTCGACTGGTTACGTCAATATGCCAATAAAGAAGAAGATGACAACACGTTCTTACGTAGCTTCTTAGGACGCATGTTATTTTCTGGCGATGAAGTAATGAAAAAAGTTAAGGTTTTGTCTGGTGGCGAAAAAGTTCGTTGTATGTTATCTAAAAACATGCTTTCTAAAGCCAATGTACTCGTTTTAGACGATCCAACAAACCATTTAGACCTTGAATCAATTACCGCCTTAAACGATGGTTTAATCGCGTTCAACGGTGTTTTACTCTTTGCTTCCCATGACCATCAGTTTATTCAAACAATTGCTAATCGCATTATCACTGTTTCAAATAATGGACTAGTCGATCGTGCCGATACAACTTACGATGAATTCTTAGAAAACCAAGATGTACAAGCTCGTGTTGCAGCCCTGTACAACTAAACGAAACAATCAAAAACACGTTAGCCAATACAAAAGGCTAACGTGTTTTTTTACTCTATCTAGGGAAGGAAATGATACTCTAACCAAATTCTTCTCTTGGTGAAAGGGAGGAAAATTTGTTGTATTCTTTAATAAATAATAACTCGACCGTTCCACGTGCCCCGCTACGGTTTTTCTCGATGATAACTTCAATCACGTTGTCATTTTTTGGTTCTTCACGATCTTCGTCTTCGCCGCCTTCTCGTTCATAATAGTCATCACGATATAAGAAGGCTACAATATCCGCATCTTGCTCAATCGAACCAGATTCACGGATATCACTTAAAACAGGCCGCTTATCTTGTCGTTGCTCCACTCCACGCGAGAGCTGTGACAAAGCAATTACAGGTACTTTTAATTCCTTTGCTAATTTTTTTAATTGACGCGAAATTTCAGAAACTTCTTGCTGACGATTCTCACGACCGGTTCCCTCAATTAATTGCAGATAATCAATTAAAATTAACCCCAATCCGCCTTGCTCCTGAGCTAATTTTCGACACCTCGCACGAATTTCAGAAATTTTAATTCCGGCAGTATCATCAATAAAAATATTCGCTCGAGATAAACTTCCCATCGCAACAATTAAGTTGCGCCACTCTTCTTCATTCAACTGACCGGTTCTAAGATGACTTGCCTCAATCGATCCTTCCGCACAAAGCATCCGGTTAACTAATGATTCCGCCCCCATCTCTAAACTAAAAATGGCGACTGATTGATCCGTTTTCGTTCCAACATTTTGTGCAATATTTAAAGCAAAGGCTGTTTTACCCACGGCTGGACGAGCCGCTAAAATAATGAGCTCTTCTTTTTGTAGACCAGCTGTCATCTTATCTAGTGCTTGATAACCAGTTGGTAAACCAGTAATCTCTTCATTGTTTTGTGCCAGACGATCGATGGTTTCAATCGTATTATTTAAAACATCAGCAATTGATTGGAAACCTGTACTATTTCGTTTTTCGGATACTTCTAAAATGCTTCTTTCTGCTTCATCAACAATATTTTGAACGTCATCGCCTTGTTCAAAACTTTTTGTCACAATTTGATTAGCCGTTTGAATTAACTGACGTAAAACAAATTTATCGTCAACTATTTTTGCGTAATACGCAACACTCGCTGAAGAAGGCGTTGCCTGGCTTAGCTCGACTAAATAACTAATCCCTCCTACATCTTCTAAAGAGTTGCTACGTTCAATTTCAGACTTCAATGTAATCACATCAATTGCTTCACTACGATCATTTAGTTGAACCATACTTTGAAAAATAATTTGATGGCTACGACGATAGAAAGACCGAGAATCGATGATTTCCATTGCATCAATCAATGTGTCACTATCAAGAAAAATCGCACCTAATACGGCTTGTTCTGCTTCTATATCTTGCGGCGGTATCTTATCTTGCCAAACTTCATTCATGCTTTTCGCTCCTAATCGATTCATTCCTTACTATTCTACTAAAAATCATGTCAAATCACAATTGACAACAAAATAAGATTTCTTTAACTCTCGCATTTGAGAAAAGTACAGACAACTAAAAGAGATAGCTCAAACGTTCAAAATGCTTGCACACCAACGTTTAGCTATCTCCTTGAATTACCTTTTATGGGCTGTGAGGGGCTCGAACCCGCGACCCG
>DXBN01000158.1 GCA_019116505.1 Candidatus Enterococcus avicola
TTTTACCTAAAGTAGAAAGTACCGAAGAAACCATTCGGATTGTTGATGAAGTCATCGCCTATATTGCGAGCACAGGTTTACACTATCAAGTGGGCGCGTTTGAAACAAGTATTGAAGGAGATTTTGACACGTTGATGGAAACTATCAAGCAGTGTCAACTAATCGCGATCAAAGCAGGTGCACCAGGTGTTTCTTCTTATATAAAAATTGCTTATCGACCAGAAGGAGGCGTCTTAGGGATTGAAGAAAAAACGAAAAAGCACCAGCATTAATTTTTCTTCAATTTTGACACTAATCGTTCTGTTATTGACTTGGCAAGTGGTAACTTACTTTGAATGGATTCCAAGCTTTATGCTCCCTTCGCCCGTTCAAGTGGGTGAAGCACTCATTCATGATTTTCCATTATTGCTGTTTCATGCACGGATTACGCTCACAGAAGCTGCACTATGTCTGTTGTTTGGTGTGCTGTTAGGAGTGAGTGTCGCCATTTTAATGGATCACTTTCCACGTATAAGAGAAGCATTCTATCCGCTTCTTGTGTTAACGCAAACAGTACCGACAGTCGCTTTGGCACCACTTTTAACCATTTGGTTTGGTTTTGGCATATTACCTAAAGTCGTCTTAATCGTTATTACCATCTTTTTTCCCGTTGCAGTCGCAATGTTAACTGGTTTTTCATCTGTTGACTCGGATGAATTACGACTCATGCGGGCAATGGGTGCCAATCAGCGTCAAATTTTATGGCATATGAAATTACCAGCAAGTTTAGGTAACTTTTTTTCAGCTTTAAAAATTGGTGTCACGTACGCGGTGATTGGTGCGGTTATTTCTGAATGGTTAGGTGGTTTTGAAGGGCTCGGTGTTTATATGACTCGCGTCCGTAAATCCTATGCGTTTGATAAAATGTTTGCTGTTATTCTTTTAATTTCGCTGTTGAGTTTAATCTTAATGGCACTTGTAAATGGAATCGAAAAATGGGCGATGCCTTGGAAGAAAGAGGAAGAAAAAAATGAAAATACAACGAATCGCTCTACTCGTATTTAGTAGTTTGTTTAGTTTAAGTGCGTGTAGTCAGCCAACAAGTAATCAAACGGATGACTCATTAGAAAAAATTACTTTTGTCCTTGATTGGACCCCGAATACGAATCATACAGGTCTTTATGTCGCACAAGAAAAGGGCTATTTTGAAGATTTAGGTCTAGATGTTGAAATCGTACAACCATCAGAAGATTCTGCATCCATGCTCGTTGCAAGCGGCAAAGCCCAGTTTGGAATATCTGCCCAAGATTCACTCGCAGCTAATTATGCTTCGGAAAAACCATTGCCGATAACGACCGTTGCGGCAGTCTTACAACATAATACATCGGGGATTATGTCGCGCCAAGGGGAAGGAATTGATCGACCAAAAGGATTAGAAAACACGACTTATGCCACTTGGGATTCACCAGTTGAACAAGCGACCATTTCAAATGTCATGGCAGAAGATGGTGGTGATTTTTCAAAAGTAAAATTAATCCCGAATACAATTGTCGATGAACCATTAGCCTTGAAAGAAAAACAAACGGATAGTGTTTGGGTCTTTTATGGATGGGGAGGCATTGCCGCAGAAGTTGCTGAGGTACCAATCGATTATTTTTATTTCAAAGATTTGAATCCAGTCTTTGATTATTACACACCCGTTATTATTGCCAATAATGACTTCTTAAGCGAAAAAGGTGACGTCACAAAGAAATTTTTACAAGCAGCCAAAAAAGGATACGAATTTGCAATAGCATCGCCTAAAGAAGCCGCAGATGTATTATTAAAAGCCGCACCTGAGCTCAATCAAACATTGGTTTATGCAAGTCAAAATTGGTTAGCAGAACAATACCAAGCAGAAGCGACTGAATGGGGCATGATTGATGCCAAACGCTGGAATGATTTTTATCATTGGCTTGGAGAAAACCAATTAGTTGAAAAAAACATCCCCGAAAATACTGGTTTCACGAATGACTATTTAATGGAGTGAGGTAAATGTCAAAATTAGTCATAGAGAATCTTTCGAAAAGCTTTGGTGAACAAACAATACTGAATCAATTGAATTTTCATGTTGCTCAAGATGAAATTGTGAGTATTATCGGTCCGAGTGGTGTGGGAAAATCGACGCTCTTTAACTTAATTGCAGGTTTGTTAGCTCCAAGCAGTGGCGAGATTTTACTCGATAATCATTCGATTACTAATCAACCGGGAAATGTCGCCTATATGCTACAAAAAGATTTGCTGTTTCCATATAAGACGATTGAAAAGAATATCGCTTTACCTTTGATTTTAAAAGGAGCGAAAAAAGCAGAGGCGTTAAAACAAGCGCATTTATTATTAGGAGAATTCGACTTAGCACATGTTGCTAAAGCATATCCAAGGGCCTTGTCTGGGGGAATGCGTCAGCGTATCGCCTTGGTGCGAACCTACTTGTTTTCAGCTAACTTTATTCTATTGGACGAACCGTTCAGCGCACTCGATCCTTTTACTAAAAAAGAAATTCATGATTGGTACTTGAAAATTCATGAACAATTAAATTTGACAACGTTATTTATCACCCATGATATTGATGAAGCAATTAAATTATCACATCGAATCTACTTATTAAAAGGTTCAGGCACGCATGATTTTGAGGAAATGGTGATTGATCAAAAACTTAGAAAAACGATAGATTTTGAATTATCGGATGCTTTTTTAAACTATAAAAAATCAATTATGCATCGATTATCACAATAGTCATGTAATTAGTTGAACAAGCATAAAACTCGTCTTTCTCTTTTAAATCTACTATACTTTCAAGGTATAATTTTTAAGGAGGAACGATATATGGACTATCGTGTATTACTTTATTACAATTATACTAAAATTGAGGACCCTGAAGTTTTTGCAAAAGAGCATTTAGCTTTTTGTAAGAGCATCGGTTTAAAAGGGCGAATTTTAGTAGCAGAAGAAGGCATTAACGGTACTGTATCAGGTACAATTGAGGATACGCAAAAGTATATGGACTGGATGCACAACGATGAACGTTTCAAGGATACTTGGTTCAAAATTGATGAGGCGAAAGGCCATGCATTTAGAAAAATGTTTGTGCGCCCACGTAAAGAATTAGTGGCATTAAACTTAGAAGAAGATATTGACCCATTACGCATAACAGGCGAGTATTTAGATCCGAAAGACTTTAAAGAGGCATTATTAGATGAAGATACGATCGTTTTAGATGCACGTAATGATTATGAATTTGACTTAGGTCATTTCCGTGGCGCAATCCGTCCCGATATTCGCAATTTCCGTGAGTTACCCCAATGGATTCGTGAAAACAAAGAGCAATTCATGGACAAAAAAGTGGTTACGTACTGTACAGGTGGTATTCGCTGTGAGAAATTCTCTGGCTGGTTATTACGTGAAGGTGTCAAAGATGTCTCTCAATTACATGGCGGCATTGCGATGTATGGTAAAGACCCAGAAGTTCAAGGCGAACTATGGGATGGAAAAATGTACGTTTTTGATGACCGTATTAGTGTGGAAATTAACCATGTCGATAAACAAGTTATCGGAAAAGATTGGTTCGATGGTACACCATGCGAGCGCTACATTAACTGTGCGAATCCGTTTTGTAACCGCCAAATTTTAGCTTCTGAAGAAAATGAAGCGAAACATTTAGGTGGTTGTTCAATTGATTGTGCAACACATGAAGCAAACCGTTATGTTAAGAAAAATAACATTTCAGCGCAAGAACGTGCAGCACGTATTGAAGCATTACAAGCAACCGTTACAATTTAATTAGTTGTAAAAAGCCTAGATCAAAATCTAGGCTTTTTTGTGTCTTCTTATTTATTATCGCTATTAATTTAAAAAGAAGATAGCATAAGTTAATGCTGTGGCAAAAGTAATCCAAGCATAATAAGGTAGTAACAGAAAGAAAGTGACACGATTTACTGAAAATAAAAATCCTTGCAGCAAGGAAAGTACCAGGAACAAAATCGTGATATCGATGAGTGCCGCTAAAATATTTTTTTGATTAAAAAATAAAAAGCTCCAGAGTAAATTGGCAACTAGTTGAACAATAAAGAGCGTCAGTAATAAGGGTCTTTGTTTGGAAGATTTGTCAATCCAGATAAAGTAAAGAGCAGCCCCGAGCATTAAGTATAAAACAATCCAGATTGGACCAAACAGCCAACTAGGTGGTGCAAAAAAAGGGAGTTCTAATGATAGATAATACTTTTTAGGGTTGTTAATTGTGATGCCAGAAAGCGAACCAAGTACAACAATACCAAGCATTGAAAACCATAAACGTTTATCTTTTATATAGGACATATGACTTCAACCTTTCTACATTGGCTAGAAAAGACTAAGCGAATTTATACCGCGGATGTTCAATCGACTTTCTATTAGTGTAGAGAGTTTTGAAAAATTTGTAAAGAAAAAAGGCTAAATAGTAGGCATAAAAGAGTCTATTCAAAAAATACATCCTTGGATGGATATGCAAAAAACATTTTTGTGAGATAATAGAATGAGTTAAGGGAGGAATGTACAATGCAAGAAAAAAACACGTTTCATGTAAATGGTTATTTAGGGTTAATCGTCTTATTGGGTTCATTAGTTGGTGGCGGATATTTGTTTTACCTAGGAGTTGAAAATGAAACACCATGGCAGATAATTATGGCGATTCTTATTGGTTTTATTGCAATTATTTTTATGAGTTCATTGACGATCGTTAGTCCAAATCAGTCAAAAGCGATTTTATTTTTTGGACAGTATTTAGGAACAATTAAATCCAATGGTTTGTTTATTACAACACCATTTACACAAAAAATTAACGTCTCTTTAAAAGTCCGTAACTTTAACAGTTCATTACTAAAAGTCAACGATTCAGACGGGAATCCAATTGAGATCTCAGCAGTGGTCGTTTACCGTGTAACGGATACAGCAAAAGCATTGTTTGATGTGGATTATTATCAAGAATTTATTGAAATCCAAAGCGAAACAGCCATTCGTCACATTGCAACACAGTATCCATATGACACATTTAATGATGATGATATTACATTACGAGGCAACACAAGTGAAGTATCCGCTGAATTAGCTAAAGAATTACAAGAACGTCTAGGTGTGGCAGGTGTTGAAGTGATTGAAACACGTTTGAATCACTTAGCCTATGCAACAGAAATTGCGAGTGCAATGTTACAACGTCAACAAGCCAAAGCGATTTTATCGGCACGCCAAACCATCGTTGAAGGTGCTGTTTCTATGACGCAAATGGCCCTAGAACAAATTGAAGAAGGCCAAGGTATGACTTTCTCAGATGATCGTAAAGTTCAATTAATCAATAATTTACTTGTCTCAATCATTACCGATAAAGGAACGCAACCAGTCATTAATACTGGTGACGCCACAAGAAGTTTTGAATAATGACATTATAAGGGGTGAAATGTATGGGAAGAAAACTTTATATTAAACAAAAACTGTTTAGCATTGGTGAGAAATTTACTGTCTATGATGAACATGAACGTCCGCAATATCACGTTCAAGGGAGTTTTATGCAAATTCCTAAAAGTTTTAAAATATTGAATCAACGGGAAGAAGAAATTGCGACCATTACCAAAAAAATTTTTAGTTGGCTACCAAAATTCTACGTGGATATTCGTAACAATCCACAAATTATCATTGATAAAGAACTCACTTTTTTTAAAGCGAAATACCACATTTCAGCAGAAGGTATTGAAGTTCAAGGAAACTGGTGGGACATGGACTTCCAAGTAATACGTCATGGACGTGCAATCGCAGATATTAACAAACGCTGGTTCACCTTTGGAGATACGTATGAAGTGAATGTTTTAGATGAAAAGTACGAGGAGATGATTATCTCACTCGTTATAGCCATCGACTGCGTGAAAGAAGATCAAAATGCCGCTTCAAGTGCAAGTACCTAAAGTGGTGCTATATCAAGTCTTAGATGACGAGAAAAATCGAAAACGATCATTTTTCTCGTTTTTTTTATTGTAAAAAACACAAAGAAAGCTTTTTGAAGATTGATAACAACTTGTCGCGTTGCACATAAATAAAACCATTTTTTGGAAAGCTATTACAAAAGTGAAGGGATGACACTTAAAATTTAGAAAAAAGCTAGCTTTATATGACGAAAGTATTTAAAATGGATGTATTAAAGCGTAAAAGGAGATTTTCATCTATGTTATACGGATCTATTGAAGCGGGTGGAACAAAATTTGTTTGTGCCGTAGGTAATGAAAAATTAGAAATTTTAGAGCGTGTAAGTTTTCCAACAACGACACCTGAAGAAACAATGCCTCAAGTAATTGCATTTTTTAATCAATATAAAGATGATTTAGCAGCCATCGGAGTGGGCTCATTTGGTCCGATTGATATTCGTAAAACATCGGATACGTATGGCTATATTACTTCAACACCAAAATTAGCTTGGCAAAATTACAATTTCTTAGGTGCGATGAAAGCCGCTTTCGATATTCCAATGGCGTGGACAACCGATGTTAATGCAGCAGCTTACGGCGAATATGCATTTGGTAACGGTCAAGGAAAATCAAGTGTGGTTTACTATACAATTGGTACAGGCGTGGGTGCCGGTGCGTTACAAGATGGTAAATTTATCGAAGGATTTAGTCATCCAGAAATGGGTCATATGTTAGTTGTTCCACACAAAGATGACCACTTTGAAGGGGCATGTCCTTTCCATGGAAATTGTCTAGAGGGAATGGCAGCAGGGCCAGCGGTAGAAAAACGCAACGGACGTAAAGGACAAGATATTCCTCAAGATGATCCGTTCTGGGAAATCGAAGCAGAGTACATTGCACAATGTGCTTACAATACAACATTAATGTTTTCTCCAGAAGTCATTATTTTTGGTGGTGGCGTTATGAAACAACGTCATATGGTTGAAAAAGTTCACGCAGCCTTCACACGTATCATGAAAGGATACGTCGCAACACCGGCTCTTGAAGAATACATTGTGACCCCTGCTTTAGAAGATAATGCTGGGACAATCGGTTGCTTAGCATTGGCAGAAAAAGCTTTAAAAGAAGCATAATTGAAAAACAAAAAATTTAGGAAATGGTGGTGATATTGTGAGTATGTATTTAGAAATACCACAATTGAACCCCCAATTTCCATATCGGGCATTTTTAAATGATGGGATGACGATTGTTTATCCTCATTGGCATAAAGAGATTGAAATCATTTATGCTAGTCGTGGTGAAGTGAAGGTTGGAATTAATGATACCGTCATTGAAGTTTGCGAAGGTGAAATTTTAGTGATTGCCAATGGTGAACCGCATTACTTTTTAGCTTCGCCAAATAGTGAACGCTATGTTTTTCAATTTGAAATGCGCTTATTCGATGAGTCATTTTTAAGAGGAAATGAAGAAAGTCTAGTGACCCTTTTTGCAAAAGGCGAGGCTTATAGTCGTTATTGGCCGGAACACTTGCAACAAAAAACGCGGGAATTACTAGTTGAGTTGTATGAGTTAGAAGTGGAACAGCCAAAAGGTAAGAACTATGTAGTGCTATCCAACTTGGCACGTTTTATTGGCGAGTGTTATGCGTATTTACCGAAAAAAGCGCAAGAACATTCAAGTCAAACACCAACAGCTATTCATCGAAAAGATACATTGGAACGTTTGAATAGTGTCTTTGAATATATCGAAAGTCGTTACCAAGAATCGATTACATTA
>DXBN01000159.1 GCA_019116505.1 Candidatus Enterococcus avicola
TTTAGTCAAAATCAGTTGATAGGGATATTAGTGATACATATTTCAATAAAATGTGCCAAAGAATTAAAGCTATGAATTATTCAGGATTATATTAAGTTGTTAAGACTTTTTCACTTTTCTAAATAAAGATATAAAATACTCCGTTGAGAATGACAATTACTTTATAAAAATTTAGTTTGACAAGATTTTTTCAAAAATAAAAAGACCTTTCTATTAACAATAAATAGAAAAGTCTTTTTCAATTCACTTAGAAAAATAGAAAAACATAATTAATTTTCAATCCACACATCACTCTCTCAAGCAACGCGACATTTTACCATTCAAAAAAACCGCTGAAACCAACGGTATCAACGGTTCAAAAAACTTTTTTACTTAACAGCGTCTTTAAGAGCTTTACCTGGTTTGAATGCAGGTACTTTGCTTGCAGGGATTTGAATCTCTTCACCAGTTTGTGGGTTACGTCCTTTACGTTCTGCGCGAGTACGTACTTCGAAGTTACCAAAACCGATCAATTGAACTTTTTCACCGTTAGCTAAAGCTTCTTGAATTGTTGAAAATACCGCATCTACTGCTGCAGTTGCGTCTTTTTTTGTTAAGCTTGTTGCTGCTGCAACTTTTTCGATTAATTCTGCTTTGTTTGCCATGGATGGTTTCACCTCCTGAAAATTGTTTTGATGTCTTACTTTTCACACAGTTGAGTGGTCCAACTGTGTAGTAAATATTGACTTAACCCATCAATATTATGATATAACGTTATCACATGAACCTTGTAATATCAAGGATTTTCGCATTTTTATACCATTTTTTTTCGTTTCTATTGTTTCCTTTGTCAAACACTGAAAACTATGGTAAAATCTTTATTTTCTTCTACGAGAAATGATTCGAATTGGCGTTCCTTCAAAGGTAAAAGCCTTCCTAATTTGGTTTTCTAAGAAGCGTGAATAAGAGAAATGCATCAGTTCTTCTTCGTTCACAAAAACAACAAAGGTTGGTGGTTTGATTGCTACTTGCGTTGAGTAGAAAATCTTCAAGCGACGGCCTTTATCTGTTGGTGTCGGATTGATTGCAACTGCATCCATGATCACATCATTTAATAATGCTGAAGGGATACGCATGCTTTGATTTCTACTTACTTCTTCAATCAATGCTGGTAATTTATTTAAACGTTGTTTCGTTTCAGCTGAAACAAAAATAATTGGTGCATAATCTAAATACTGGAATTCATCACGAATTTTTTCTTCAAATGCTTTCATTGTATGGGTATCTTTTTTAACAAGGTCCCATTTATTAACGACAATCACCATACCACGGCCAGCTTCGTGCGCATAGCCTGCAATACGTTTATCTTGTTCGCGAATGCCCTCTTCGCCATTAATGACGAATAAAACAACGTCGGAGCGTTCAATCGCTCGCATCGCCCGCATTACGCTATATTTTTCAGTACTTTCGTAGACTTTTCCGCGTTTACGCATTCCAGCCGTGTCAATCATAATAAATTTTTGACCGTTATCATCAACAAATTCTGTATCGACCGCGTCACGCGTTGTTCCTTCGATATCAGAAACAATCACACGCTCTTCTCCTAAAATGGCGTTGATTAATGATGATTTACCGACATTGGGACGGCCGATTAAACTAAATTTAATAATGCCTTCTTCTTCCGGTTCGATTTCTGTACTAAAATGTTTTACTGCTTCATCTAAGACATCACCTAAACCTAAACCGTGGCTTCCAGAAACTGGATAAGGTTCGCCTAGTCCTAATGAATAAAATTCAAAAATATCATTACGCATTTCTGGATTATCGACTTTATTCACTGCTAAGATGACTGGCTTATTACTCTTGTATAAAATTCGTGAAACAAACTCATCTGCGTCTGTCACGCCTTCTTTTCCGCTTGCCACAAAAATAATGACATCTGCCTCATCAATCGCAATTTCTGCTTGGTGCTTAATTTGTTCCATAAATGGCTCATCGCTTAAATCGATTCCGCCTGTATCAATAATACTAAATTCTCTACCTAACCACTCACCGGTAGCGTAAATTCGATCTCTTGTAACACCAGGAATGTCTTCTACAATAGAAATACGTTCTCCAGCAATACGGTTAAACAAAGTCGATTTACCTACGTTTGGACGGCCGACAATGGCAATAGTTGGATTTGACATGTTAATCCCCCGTTATTTTTTATTTTCACCAGAAGGGATCGCTCAAATCTCCTTCTCCTGACTTTCAACTAGTCTAGTTTACCTAATGATAATGAAACTTGCAAGTATTCCACAAAAAAAGAGCCGTGATTTCTCACAGACTCTTCATTATTCTTAATCTTCTTGGCTTTCTTTTAAAGCATCGCCTAAAATATCACCCATTGTAAAGCCTGTAGACTCTTCTGGCATTACATAAGTGTCTTCAGCAACTTCTTCAGGTTCTTCTTCTTTAGCTTCTAAGGCTTTGATACTTAAAGCAATTCGGTGTTCAGTTGGATTCACTTCTAAAACCTTCACTTGAATTGTTTGGCCTTCTTGTAAAACTTCATGTGGTGTTGCAATGTGTTTGTGCGAAATTTGAGAAATATGCACAAGTCCTTCAACTCCTGGGAAGACTTCTACAAAGGCACCAAAGCTCGTTAAGCGTTTAACCGTTCCTTCTAGAACAGTACCTACAGCTGCTTTGTTTTCGATGTCTGTCCAAGGTCCAGGCAATGTATCTTTAATTGATAATGATACACGTTCAGTTGTTGGATCGACAGAAAGAACAGATACTTGTACTTTTTCGCCAACTTTTAAAGCGTCGCTTGCTTTTGCAATATGCGTATGCGCAATTTCAGAGACGTGAACAAGTCCATCGACGCCACCTAAATCAATAAATGCACCAAAATCAGTTAAACGAGCAACAGTTCCTTCGATTTGGTCGCCTTCTTTAATTGAAGCTAACAATTCTTCACGTTTTGATTCTTTCTCAAGCTCTACAACTGCTTTATGAGATAAGATCAAACGATTTTCAGATGGTTCGATTTCAATAATTTTGAAAGTCATCGTTTGACCTTTGTAGCTTTCAAAATCATCAACAAAGTGATCTTCTACCATGGATGCTGGTACGAAACCACGTACACCGACATCCACAACTAAACCGCCTTTTACAACATTTGTAACTGGTGCTTCAATGATTTTATCATCTTTAAAGTCTTGTTCAATTTCTTCCCAAACCTTTTTCGCATCTAAGCGACGTTTCGACAATAAGTAACTGCCGTTTTCTTTATCTTTCCCAATAGCAGAGATTACAACTAAATCAAGTACATCTCCAACTTTAACTACTTCATTAATATCCTCAACAGGTAAAGTTGATAATTCTTTCATTGGAACAACACCTTCAACACCTGCACCTTCAATTCCGACAACCGCTTGTTTGTCCTCAATTGCTAGTACCTCGCCTTTAACGATATCCCCAACATTTACTTCTTGGAAATTGCTCAATGCCGATTCCATTGTTTCATTTCCAGATTCCACATGATTGTTTTCAAATTCTGTCATGACTAGTGCCCTCCTACCAACGATTTCTATATTTTTACAACTCACATAGTAAGTGTATGCTATTCTTAAGAAAAAATAAAGCGATTTCTTGCGTTTTCGTTAAAAAGAATTGATTTTTTGGACAATTCTCTCATTTATCACTAATTTAAACTTTTATTTAATTAAAACTTGTTTATGCTCGACGATTTCTTCAATCCTTTTTACCACTTCAGCAATGGATAAACCAGTTGTATCGACTAAAAATGCATCCTTTGCTTGTTTCAATGGTGAAACTTCTCGAGTAGAGTCTAGGTAATCTCTTTGCTCAATTTCTTTTTTAAGTGTCTCAAAATCAGTTGCAATCCCCGCTGCTTGATTTTCTTTAAAACGACGCTCCGCACGTTCAAGGACACTCGCCACTAAAAAGATTTTTACTTCAGCATTAGGTAAGACTGCCGTCCCAATGTCACGACCGTCCATTACAACTCCCCCATTTTTAGCAATTTCTTTTTGGACTTCGACTAATTTCTCACGGACACCGGACCAGGCAGAAACTTCCGAAACACCATTTGTGACATCATTTTGACGAATCGCCTCGGTCACTTCTTGCCCAGCTACAAAAACTTTTTGTCCTGCAGCGGTTTGTTCAAAAGAAATGGGATAGCGCTCGACTAAGTCCACTAAGCCTTCCTCATCAGAAAAAGAAATTTTATGTTGGATAGCTAAATAGGTTACGCTACGATACATTGCTCCTGTATCAGTATAAATATATCCGTAATTCTTAGCTAAGATTTTGGCAACGGTACTTTTTCCTGACGAGGCCGGCCCGTCAATGGCTATGTTAATTTTATTCATTTGTATACTCCTTGTTTATCTAATTTACGCGAAAAAAACCGCCGCGACGGTTTTTTATCGAATCCTTAATTGTTGTCCTGGTGTTAAGAAGAAATTATCTGCTGTCATACCGTTTAAGCGATACAATTCATCGACAGAAATCCCTGCACGTGCTGCAACGTTATTTGGTCCTTCACCCGCTAACACCTCAATGTAATCACCTTCCGCATTTTCAGGCGTTGTTGGTGTTTCTGGTGTTTCCGGCGTTTCAGGTACCGTAGGCGTTTCCGGTTGTGCTGGTGGTGTAACTGGTTGTTCAGATGATTGCGTTGATTCTTGTGTTTCTGAACTCATTGAAGTACTTGACTCTGTGCTGCTTGATTCTGTTTCTTTTGTCGTACTTTCAATTGTCGAGCTACTTGATTCAATCGTTGATTCGATCGTCGGTGCTGTTTCAGGTTTATTTTTTTGGAATAAAACCCAAGCACCCGTTCCAATTGGGATTGCTACGATTAAAAAGATCAAAATTAATACAATCGTCAAGAAAGTTGTATTGGATTTTTTACTATTACGCTTGGCAGAACGTGAGTAAGTCTCTTCACCTTCTGTATCGTAGATGGGTTGTTCCCATGGCTCATTCATCTCATTTTGTTGATTTTTGTTCTTGTTTTTTCTGCTCACTGCTTTACCCTCCCACTCTCTTATCGCCGTATTATACCATAGAGAAATGAGTCATGTCTTACAATTTTAAAAGCTTTTTTATTCTTTAAACATTCTTTGTAAAATTGCTTGCCAATCCTCTTCATTTTTTATAATCTCAAAAGGTTCTACGGATTTATCTGGTATTGTTGCACCATGAAAATCACAACAAATCGATTCCTCAAGGTTATTTTCACCCATTGCCGCTAATAAAAAAGCTCTGCGACACCCTGGGGTCTCTATATACTGTAACATTTGTTGTAGTTTTTTTTGTTTCTGATGCTCATTTTCTTTTAAGGCATCGAGAAAAAGGGACATGCCTTCTCTTTTTCCTTGTTGATGCCATTTCAACTGAAGCTCATCAAAGACGTTTTCAACTTTCATTTCTAACATTTGTTCAAAATGCTCGCGTTTTTCCTGATTCGACTGATGAAAAAATCGATGAATTTGTTCATCTCCGGACTGATAAAGTAATAAACTATAACTTTGTTCTTGATCGCGCCCTGCCCTGCCGATTTCTTGAATGTAGTTTTCCATACTATCTGGCAAATCGTAATGAATCACGTAACGAATATCACTTTTATTAATGCCCATCCAAAAGGCATTCGTCGC
>DXBN01000160.1 GCA_019116505.1 Candidatus Enterococcus avicola
GTTATTTATTAATTAAAAATTTAGGCATGTTAAATACGGTTTGGGCATTGGTTTTACCGGGTGCGGCTTCCGTGTATAACATTGTCGTAACAAGAACGTTCTTCCAAACAACGATTCCACGTGAAATGGAAGAGGCCGCAATTATTGACGGTTGTTCCGACTTTAAATTATTCATGAAGATTGTTTTACCATTATCTACACCAATTATCGCAGTTATGGCGCTATTTTATGGGGTTGGACATTGGAACGGTTTCTTCAGTGCATTAATCTATTTATCAGACAAAGCAATGTATCCATTGCAAATGGTTTTACGCGAGATCTTAGTTTTACAAGATATGTCTTCAAACTCAATCGGTGGCACAATGACTGGGGAAATGGCACAATTAATGTATTCAAAACAACAATTGGCTGCAGTGATTAAATATGGTGTCATGATTGTTTCAACGTTACCAATTATCATGGTTTATCCATTCCTTCAAAAGTACTTTGTCAAAGGAATGATGGTTGGATCCGTTAAAGGTTAAAGGTCCATTAATTTAATAAAAACGACATTTGTCGATTTATAAACATTTTTTAAGGGGAGAAACAAGAAATGAAGAAATCAAAAGTACTATTCGGCTTGCTTGCCTGTGGCGTATTATTAGCTGCTTGCGGTGGCGGAACAGATTCAAAAAAAGAAAGTGCCAGTGTTGAATTAGGCACAGCCGGCGAATTTCCAGTTGTAAAAGAAAAATTGGAAATGACTATGATGGGACCAGGAACTGGTTCTGCTGAATGGAAAGACATGGCTGTTTTCCAAACGTTGGAAGAAAAAACAAACATTCATTTCACCTTTACAACACCGCCAACAGCGGATTTTGCAACTAAATTAAACTTAGCATTTGCAAGTGGTGATTTACCAGATATATTATTTGGAACCGATACAAACTCGTTAACACCAGCAATGGAAATGGACTATGGTAGTCAAGGAATCTTAGTTCCGATTGAAGATTTAATTGAAGAAAATATGCCAAACTTCAGTAAGATTTTAGAAGAGGATCCATCAATCCGTAAATCAATTACAACACCAGATGGTCACATTTACTCATTACCGATGATTAACCGTGACAGTACAGCAATCTGGACACGTGGACCAATCTGGTACAACGGTGATTGGTTAAAAGCTCTAAATGTCACAGAATTACCGAAAACAACCGATGAATTTTATGATTTACTTGTGCGATTCCGTGATGAAGATCCAAATGGTAACGGTAAAAAAGATGAAATTCCATTGACTGACGTAAAAATGGATTCAACACGTCCATGGTTATTAGGAGCATTTGGCTTAACAGACCGACAAATTGAAGAAATCGATGGTAAAGTTGTTTACGCACCGATTACTGAAAATTACAAAGAATTCGTGACATACATGAATAAATTGTATTCTGAAAAATTATTAGACCAAGAAGTATACTCTCAAGCCGATGAGCAAAAGAAGGCGAAGGGTCAAAACAATCAACTAGGATTATTCCCTGATTGGTTCTCATTTTTCACAACCGGTAAACAAGAAAGTGATGCAACAACAGATCCAATGTTCTATCCATTAACATCGGATATTAATCCTGATCGTATCACACCAGGAAGTACACGTATGGGTCGTTCAACTTTTGCAATCACAAGTCAAAATCCATCACCGGAAGCATCTTTACGTTGGGTTGACTATTTCTATGGTGAAGAAGGAAGCGACTTTATTAACAAGGGTCCTGAAGGCGCGTTGTGGGAGTATGCAGAAAATTCTAAGGGCGAACAAGTCCGCATTTTTACTGAGGACGTCGATCCTGCAAATTCTGAAGAGTTCCGTTCAAAAGTAACACCTGATTACGGTATCATGATTCCAAAATTAGGCTATAAAGAAAAACCAGAACAATCTGTGATTCCAACGAAAGATGCAGAAAAAGATACGAGATTTATGGATTTCATTACAGCTGAAACAGAAGAAAAAATCACACCGTTTGCTAAAGTCACATACCCATTATTATACTTAACAAATGAAGAGTCTGGTAAAGTTCGTGATGCAGCGACTGACTTAAAAACATACGTTGAGCAAATGGAAGCGAAATTTATCACAGGAGTCGAGCCTTTAGAAAACTGGGATAAATATGTGAAAACAATTGAAGGTATGGGCGTAAAAGAATACGTAGAAGTATATCAACAAGCATATGATCGTTGGGCAAAAGAATAATTTTTAGTAACTGATTTATAAAAATTTGGGAAGAAACAAAGACTCGATTTTCACTGAATCTTTGTTTTTTTCTTGCATGGAAAAAGCATGAGAAAACAAGTAGAAAATATTATCTTTTACGGAAAAAAGTTATATTTTTGGTTAAAACAAGCCTTTAATTATGGTATGCTGAATGTAGATGTTTTTTTAAGGGGGCTATTTTCATGAAAGAAATGAAGGGAATCATTAAAGGTAGTTACGTCCTCGGTCAAACGATTATTGATGGGCTGCATTTACAACTTTTATTTCTCTATTATACCTTGCGAGGTGGTATTATATTGGGTTTGTTCCCAGCGCTCGCATCTGTTTTTCAAGTGATCTATCTTTTTGTTATTCGAGGAAGAGATTCGGTTAAAGTCAACGAGTCATTTCAAGCGTTCTATAAGCAATATTTTAAAATGAGTAATTATTTAGGCTTTACCTTAACGGGAGTTGGGTTGTTTTTAGCTTTTGATTTACGAGTTTCAAAAGTCTTTATTCAATCAGCAATTGTTCATTATGTATTAATTTTTTTATTGGTTTTATTTTTAGGAGCTTGCCTATTTGTTTACCCTGTACTTTGTCGCTATGAGTTAACGTACAGCCAATACATACGACAATCAATTGGTTTGTTTTTTACAAGTATTATTGAATCGATTGCGATGCTATTTGGTAGTTTTGTAGTGCTATCAATCTATGTAGCCTTTCCAATATTGTTACCCTTTGCAGGTGTACCGCTATTTGTTTTCCCATCCATTTGGTTTGGTCTACAGGCGATGAAAAAAATGGAAGAAAAGGCTAGCGGAGAATGAAGAAAAAAACGTTATCCATTAAAAATTTACGTTTTGAGTTTAAGTCCAAAACGTTTTACCGCTATGTTTTTTCATACCTATTGGTTTTTTTGATTCCGTTTTTATTTGTTTCTTTTGTCTGGTACCAGACATCAACATCTAGTATTAATCAACAGATTGACTTATCGGCGAAAAATCAATTGCTTCAAGCCCGCACGACACTACGCGATAATTTTAGTCAATTTGATTTAATTACTACACAAATGCGTTATAATAGTTTGTTAACCGAAAAGATGGCAACGCATCCATATTATTCTAGCCAAACAACAAAAGAAATTCAGGCTTATAAGATTAACAGTAGTGTAATCGAAGATATGTATCTACATTTCAACGACGCTCCCGATAAATTGTTTTCATCCAAAGGCTATCTGGATGTTTCAACTTTTATTGAGCGACGCTATGATAATTTTCTAATCGATGAACAAGCCTTAAGGGGGGCATTGGCAACGACTGTGCCGGTTATTCAATCGGTCCAGCAGTTAGATAAAGATAATGCTTTAGGATTGATGTTTTACATTGTACCGTTAACGACTGAAGAAGGAGTCATTTACGGTTCAGTCGTGTACACAATGAAAATGAGTGATATTCAACGTTGGCTCGATCAAAAGACAGCAAAAGTCTTTCTATTAGATGCAAAAAATCGTTTGGTCGCTGCGTCAACTGAAGAAAAAATGCCGGCTTTTATGAACCATCCAGCTGAATTGAAACAAGTTTTATCCCAAGAAACCGTTCGATCTGGAAAAGATAAATATCGAGTGAGCGTTGTCAGAGACGAAGATTTCGATTTGACTTATCTAGCCTTGACAAATTCAAACTCGGCATTAAGTGATGTTAAGGCCGTCCAACAAGGATTACTTGGAATCGTATTGATTTTACTTGCTAGTGGAATAGCGATTGTCTTCTTTATTGGAAAACGTCAGTATAAACCGATTCAAGAGTTAGAGAAATTAATGGAGCAACAAATTGGAAATGCGACTAGCGATGAAGAATCCTATGATATTCATAATATTGGTTCTCAAGTAGCGAACTTCTTACAAGAAAACAAAGAATTGCATCAAGAAATTCGTAGGCAAACACCTCATGCACGAGAACAAGTCTTACGTAAACTTTTAATGGGACGTTTTAAAGATTCCAAAGAAATTTCTGTTTTGATGCAAGCGGTAGATGTCAATCTTTACAAAGCAGGCTATTTTGTCATGTTAGTAGATACTCGTATGGTGACCACAGAAACAAGTATTCAGAACCAAGAATTTTTGATGAGCTTTTTAGATGAAATTTCAGGAGTCGATTATCAGGCATATGGTTCTGAAATGCTATCAACTCAAGCAATTGCGTTGTTGGTTAGTTTTGAAAAAGGTGGTCAACCAAGTTTAATTGCCAAAGAGATTGTAGCAAAAATTGTCTTAGAAAACGTTGTGGCACCCGCTGTCGGTATTGGTGGTATTGTTCATGAATTGTCAATGATCAATCATTCTTATATTGAAGGGTTAGCTGCCTTGGAATACCAAACGCTATCAGGATCTTCCCATAAAATTTTACTATACAAAGACATAAAACATTCAAATAAGAATGATTTTGGTGGGTATCCAGTCGATGAACAATTAAAATTACGCCAAAGTTTACAACAAGGTGATTTAGAAATAGCGACAGAAACGATTAATGAAATGGTCGAAAAAGGTGTCCATGAACAACAGACGCTTGCAGGTTTGAAGCTGTATAGTTATTACTTATTAAACAGCATTTCGACGACCGGAATTGAAATTATTGGGAAAAATTTCTATCAAGAAGCAGAAAAAATAGCTGATTTTTCGAATATCTTTGAATTACAAAAGGGACTTCTTAAAATGAGCGAACAAATTTGCCAAGCCGTTCAGGATAATCCTAAGAACGAAGAATCACAGTTACAAAAGGATATCTTCACTTATTTAAATACACACTATGCCTCACGTGATTTTTCACTGGAAAGTGTGGCAGAAGAGTTTGAAGTATCTGTGTCATATTTAAGTCGTTTTATAAAAAAAGAAAGTGGCGTGACTTTCTCTAAATATATTCAAAACCTTCGTTTAGAGAAAATTAAAAGTGATCTAGTTGAAACCGATACGCCGATTAAAGATATTATTGCGGCGGCGGGATACTATGATGTTTCAAATTATACAAGAAAATTTAAGTCGATTGTCGGGATGACTCCTGGTCAATATCGCGAAAAAAATCGTTAGAAAAGAGGAAAGTAAATGGTAACAAGATTAATCAGCGCAACAACTTCTGAAATTCGAGCAATGAATCGTGAAGAAATGTTTCAATCAATTAAGGCAAGTGAAGGCAGAGTTATTGTTAGTGAGAATGTTTGTGTCTCAGCGACAGCGACGGACAACACGACAAATGCTGAATTAGCAGCTGCCTTTGGTGCAGATATGTTGTTGTTAAATTTATTTGATTGCTTTAATCCGGTAGTAATTGGCTTGCCGGGAATCGGTTTAGCGCAAGCCTTTGATTACTGGGAAAATCCAGCTAAAAACACACGCAATCCAATTGCGGAATTAAAGCATCTAACGGGTCGTTTAATTGGAATCAATTTAGAACCTGTAGCGGAAACACAAGAAACAATGAGTCAAAAAGTTGAAATTGGTAATGGGCGTAAAAGTACCGCTGCAACATTCCAAGCGGCAGAGAAACTAGGCGTCGACTATATTTGTTTAACAGGAAATCCTGGCACAGGTGTTACGAACGAACAAATTGCCATGGCTATTCAAGTCGGAAAAGCGAATTACAATGGTTTAATTATTGCTGGAAAAATGCATAGTTCAGGTGTAGATGAACCGATTATGACCAAGGAAGCGATTCAACAATTTGCCGATGCCGGGGCTGATATTTTATTATTACCAGCAGTCGGGACTGTTCCTGGTTTTGACCAAGCAGAATTAAAAGCAGCAGTAAAAATGGCTAAAAGCTTGGGCATGCTAACAATGTCTGCAATTGGAACGAGCCAAGAAAGTGCTTCACCAGAAACTATCCGTCAGATTGCGTTATGGAATAAGATGTGTGGTGTAGATTTACAACATATTGGTGATGCAGGCTACAGTGGTGTCGCTCCGTGCGAAAATATTTACCATATGTCTGTTGCCATTCGTGGTATGAAACATACGATTCAAATTATGTCTCGTTCAATCAATCGTTAATAAAATTCAAAAAGGATAGAAGGCACGGGCTTTTCTATCCTTTTTTGATAGAGAGTGAGAATCAAAATGATTAATAAACAATCCGTGAAATCTTTAATTAAAATTATTTTAGGAAATGCTTTATTAGCGTTAGCCTACGCGAAATGGATGGTTCCGTATACGATTATTAATGGTGGTGTGACGAGTTTATCGTTAGTTGTGCAAAAATGATTCCTATTGATTTACCCTTGATTACAAATAGTCTAACCGTTATATTGCTGATTATTTGTGGGGTATTTTTAGGAAAAAGTTATTTAATGAAGTCGATAGTGGGCAGTTTATCTTACATGTCGTTTTTTAGCTTGTTTTATTTTTTACCTTTTGAATGGATGACATGGCTACCACTTGATTTTATGTTAGCCTGTATTGTCATTGCATTTGGATATTATTGTTATTTATCGGAAGGATCAACGATGGTTGGTGTCGATGTAATTGCTTTAATTGTTCACCAAAAAAATCCGAAAGTGGATGTAGCGAAAATGATTCGTTATTTGAACATTGCCGTTTTGATTTTAGGTTTAATGACTTATGGGATGCAGTCAGTCATTATTGGCTTTTTATTTAGTGTTGTTTATACTTGGTTTTTAGGAAAGTTTTTACTAATCGGTGTGACGAAACAAAACGATGTCAAAGAAATGGCAAAAAATTAAAATGTGTATTTCTTGCGTATGATATGTAAGCGAAACACATATTGTTTTGAATTCGTTTTCTTAGTAAAGTGAGGATTATAAAACATAGGAGGATTGAGGAAAGATGATTAAATTTCCAAAAGATTTTTTATGGGGTGCAGCAACATCGGCTCCACAAACAGAAGGAGCGGCTCTAGTTGATGGTAAAAGTCCATCGACTTGGGATAAATGGTTTGAAATGGAGCCAGAATTATTCTTCGATCAAGTTGGACCAAACGATACATCAAACATCTACTATCAATATAAAGAAGATGTTGCTTTAATGAAAAAAATGGATATGAATTCTTATCGTACATCAATTGCATGGACACGTTTGTTACCCGATGGAAAAACCTTAAATCCAAAAGCAGTAGCCTTTTACCGTGATTATTTTCAAGAAATGATCAATAACGGCGTTGAGCCGATTATTAACTTATTCCACTTCGACATGCCTTGGTGGTTAATGGAAAAAGGCGGTTGGGAAGCAAGAGAATCTGTGGATCATTTTGCTTTTTATGCTAAAACAGCGTTCGAGCAATTTGGTGATTTAGTAAAAAAATGGGCAACCTTTAATGAGCCGTTAGTTCATATTGAATGTGGTTATATGGGCGATGCTCACTGGCCGAAAGTTCGTGACTTCAAACGTGCAATTCAGGTAGGTTACCATACGATGTTAGCACATGCTAAGGCAGTTGAAGCATATAAAAACAATCCGCATAACGATGGACAAATTGGAATCATCTTAAACTTATCTCCAGTTTATGCAAAAAGTGATGAGCCCGCTGATCAAGAAGCGCGTCATAAAGCAGATTTAATATACATTCGTAGCTTCGTTGATACTGTAGCTTTAGGTTATTTCCCAGAAGAATTGATTGAAATGTTCCGCGATAGTGATTTATTGCCACAAGTTGAAGAAGGCGATCGAAAAATCTTTGAAGACAATATTGTTGACTTTGTAGGTGTAAACTACTATCAGCCATTGCGGGTACAAGCGGTTGAGAATCCCGTATTCCCAGCCCAATCACCAGGTGCCTGGGCACGTGGTTATAATTGGCCTGAAAAGCGTATCAATCCTCACCGGGGATGGGAAATCTTCCCAGAAGGGATTTATACAATTGCGATGCGTATGAAAAATGATTATGGCAATATGCCTTGGTTCATTTCCGAAAACGGAATGGGTGTTGAAGGCGAAGAGAAGTTTATGGATGAAAACGGAATTATTCAAGATGATTACCGGATTGAATTTTTAGAAGAACACCTAGAGTATCTTGCGCAAGCGATTGAAGAAGGTAGTAACTGTTTTGGTTATCACATGTGGACATTCTCTGATTGCTGGTCATGGTTAAATGCTTATAAAAACCGTTATGGCTATTACCGTATTAACCGCGATGATAACTATCGCCGATCAGATAAAGCAAGTAGTTACTGGATGAAGGCAGTGATTAATAATCACGGGTTTGAAAGAGGAGCAAAATAATGTTTTTGACAGAAGAATGGATTCTATCAATTAATCACCCAAGTCTGCTAGTTACTGCTCGTCGTACGAATCAATTACTTGAGAAAATGGGAAAAACAAAAGGTCATATCTCTCAAAGTACGATAGGTTTAATTGACTTACGATTAGATCGCAACGCAAGTGTCAATACAATTGAGAAGACAAATCGAATTACCGTAACTGGAAAATGTCCGAAGGCAGTTTTACGTACAGCGGCACACGCGATTTTAAGAGAAATGCTGGGGCAATTAGCGATTGGTGTAACAAAAGTCAATTATGCGCAAAGTCGCCGTATTTTCATGTTGGACATGGCTCGGAAATATTATTCAAAGACAACCATCATTAAATTTATTGACGCCTTGAGTTTTGCCCAGTTTAATTTCTTACAGCTACATTTTTCTGAGAATGAAGGTTTTCGGATTGAATGTGAAACAGCACCAGAAATCGTTTCTGCTGAATTTTTGACAAAGGCAGAAATCAAAGAAATTATTCAATACGCACAAGTTGCAGGAATTGAAATCATTCCTGATTTTGATAGTCCAGGTCATTTAAAACAAATTTTAAAAGATCGACCTGAATGGCAACTAGTTAAGAAGACAGCAGAAGGAACGTTTGAAAAAAATCCGACTGCTTTAGATATTTCCAATCCTGAAGCGGTAGCATTTATTGTGTCGATTTATCAAGAATTTGCGGAATTGTTTACAAGTAGTCGTTACTTCCATATTGGTGCCGATGAATTCGTTGATTTCGATGAGATGGAAGCTTATCCTGAGATTCAAGCATATGCTAAAGAGGTTTACGGAGAAAGTGCCGAGGGAATTGACGCATTTGTGGGTTATGTGAATCATATTATTGAAAAAATTAATCAATTCGGTTTTATCCCACAAGTTTGGAACGACGGCTTTTTCCGTTTGAATCGTGCTGAAGTAGTCAAACTTTCGCAAGCGGTTGAGATTACTTATTGGACGAAATGGAATAAGAATATGGCACCGGTTGAAACATTTATTGAAAAAGGCTACACCGTTACTAATTTCAACGACAATTACTTCTACTATGTTTTAGGTGAGAATGCTGGTTATACTTATCCGAAATACGATAAAGTATTAACCAATTGGACGCCAAAAATGTGGCCTCAAGAACAAGTGGTTGAAGTCGATCCGGTACAATTACCAGGAGTAGCGATCGCGGTTTGGAATGATATTCCTGATGCGCAAACGCAAGAAGAAGTCTTGAATAATGTCTCGCAAATTTTCTTTGCAGTCATGCAAAAACAAAGTAATGCTGTTTTTGCGACACAAACGCAAATTGAAAGTTTCTTAACGAAATTATTTGCCGATAAATAACAAAAATCGATTAGCGGGAGAGTTCCTGCTAATCGAATTTTTGATTTCTCAAGTCATTTATAAATTGTGCTAAGTTTAGATCCTGTAAAAAAACCACTCAGTATCGATAAAATGTAAGCGAGTAATCACAGGGTATCTGTAAAATATTCAAACCTCCCACTATACTTAGAATCAGAAAGTATGTTGGGAGGTTTAATTAATGCCAAATAAAAATGAATTTGTTCCATTACC
>DXBN01000161.1 GCA_019116505.1 Candidatus Enterococcus avicola
CGGACCTTACCTTCTTTAATTGCATTTTTTGAATGAAGATGCCCTAAAGCGACATAATCAAAAGCCGTAAAAGTATCACTCGTCACGGCATCCAGCCCACCGACTTCAACCGTAGTCTCTGATTCGGTCCGGAAACTACCAGCCACAAAGAAATGCGAAACCAGAACGTGTTTCTTCGCAGGATCGAATTTTTCTTCCATCGCTTGGACGACACGTCGCACCGCTTGCCCAATTGTTTTGATTGAATCGTCTTCAAAATACAAACGAGCGGCAAGCGGTTCAAAGTAAGGCAATAAGAAAAACTGTACTTCTGGAAACTCAATCGGCTCAAGCGCCTCTTTTAAGGTTGTATGTAAATGGAAATTTCGTTGTTTATACCACGGGGCTCCTGTGGCTAAACGCGTCGCCGAATCGTGATTCCCTGAGACCGCTAAAATCGGCAAGCCCGCCTCTAAATTGATTTGGATAAATTGTTGGTTCAATAATTCAACTGATTCAATGCCAGGCACTGAACGATCATATAAGTCCCCTGCAATAATAATCGCATCGACTGCTTCTTTTTTGGCGATTGCTAAAATTTCTGTCATTGCGGCTTCTTGGTTTTTCAACAAATCATAACCATGAAGCTTTTTACCAATATGCCAATCAGCTGTATGCAAAAATCGCATTGTATCCCTCCTGAAAAAATCATCTTCTTTCCATTATAACACTAAGCACAAGCAAAAATAAAACAGTATTGACCTTGTTTTCACTGAAAGCTTGACCACATTTGAGAAAACAAAAAAAAGAGGGCTACTTAACTAGCAAGTAACTCCTCTTTTATCTGATTTCATCTTATTTAATTTGATATTTAAACGTCGGGTCAATCGCTTTGTCTAAATTATCAAAAGCGCCTTGAACTCTTTCTTCAACAAGTTGTAAACCTTCTGCATTTAATTTTTTAATATCTGATACATCGATTGGTTCACCAAAGCGAATCACGACTTTTTTACGTTTAAATAAATCTTTTAACGTCACTGGTCCTTGATAAACGACTGGAACAACACGAACTTTTGCCATTTTAGCAATCATTGCCATACCACCTTTTAAAGCGGTTGAGTGACGAGTACCGCTTGGAAACATAATTAAACTTAAGTCTGTTTCTTTTAAAATTTTGATTGGCGTCTTAATCGCACTTGGTCCTGGTTTTGCCCGATTAACAGAAAAAGCATTCGCATTTTTTAAGATAAAACGTAAAAAGGCATTTTTAAATAACTCCTCTTTAGCCATAAAAGCAAATTTTTTCGGTCTAGCCGCAACCGCCATATATAATGGATCCCACCAAGTACGGTGTGGAGCAACGAGTATATAGTTTTCGTTGGTCGGCAGGGCTTCTTTATTTTGAATTTCAAAAGGCCCATTCACAATAAATAACACAACACGAACAACGCCTCGCATAAAAGTAAAAAACATCTTTCTATTCCTTTCCATATCTGTCTAACTCTAAGTATGCAAAAAAAACAAGCATTTAACAAGTAGTTTGCCGAAAGATTTCAAGATTATTATACTCTTTCGATAATCGCTGAATTTATGTTAAAATAGACTCACTATTTCAAACAAGCAAAGGGGCGTTATTCTTGCAACTCCAAGATCATGAGCGTATTGACCAACTTTACGCAGAGGATATCCAAATTATTCAAAGTTCCAACGTTTTTTCTTTTTCCTTAGATGCCGTTTTATTGGCCAATTTCCCGAATATCCCAAAACGCGGGACAATTGTTGATTTGTGTGCTGGCAATGGTGCCGTCGGTCTATTTGTCAGCCGTCGCACAAATGCCCATATTTATCAAGTTGAGCTACAAGAAAAACTAGCCGATATGGCACAACGGAGTATCGAGCTCAATCATTTAGAAGAACAGATGACGGTTTTTCAAATTGACTTGAAAGACAGCTTGAGTAAAATCAAACACAATTCCGTTGACCTACTATTATGTAATCCACCGTATTTTAAAAACGTACCAACGGGTATTAAAAATCCTAATCCCCATTTAGCGATTGCGCGTCATGAATTGCATACCAATCTGGAAGAAGTTTTAGAAATGTCTGCTCGCCTATTAAAAACCAACGGGCGACTAGCTCTCGTTCATCGCCCCGATCGTTTCTTAGATATTTTAAACACCATGCAAAAATATCGCTTAGCGCCTAAAAGAGTCCAATTCGTTTATCCGAAAGAAGGTAAAGAGGCCAATATCTTACTAATTGAAGCAATTAAAGATGGGAAAACGGATGGCTTCAAAGTCGCCCCACCAATCATTACTTATGATGAAAATGGCGAATACACACCGATATTCAAAGAGATGCTTTATGGCCAGTAAACATTATTTCTACGTCTTGCATTGCAAGGATAATACTTTTTATGCGGGTTATACAACTGATCCTACCCGTCGTTTAAATGAACACAATGAAGGTGTCGGAGCCAAATATACCCGTTTAGCGAAACGACGTCCGTTAACAATGATTCATCAAGAAGCCTTCGAAACCAGAAGCGAAGCTACCAAAGCCGAAGCTGCCTTTAAGAAACTATCCAGAAAACAAAAAGAAGCCTATTTAAAAAGACAAGGAAACGCGACATAATCGCCTCCTTGTCTTTTTTATTGATTTAATGACTTATCTA
>DXBN01000162.1 GCA_019116505.1 Candidatus Enterococcus avicola
TCGATTGGCTGACTCCTAATTCACGCGCCATCTCCGCTTGTTTATAGGTGCCGATTTTAGCCATCTGTTCCAGCTTTCCCCGTTGAATATCAGTAAGGTGTGTGAAGGTGCGGTTTTCTATGATACAATTACTATTAGTCATGTAGATACCCCTTATACTTTTGGTTTGGTCGCTAACAAGTATATCGTATCTACATGATTTTTTCGTTTATTTCCTTATGCATTTCATTTTACAATTTACCAAAATCTTACTGTTCGCTTGCTTCCTGTTTTATTTCTTCAAGCATTTTAAGCATCCCAGCGGTTAACTCGATTTTTTCTAGCATATCTGGTCGGCGTAAATATGTACGTCGTAACGATTCTTTTAACTGCCATTCAGCGATTAATTTATGATTGCCATTCATTAACACTGCAGGTACTTCCATCTCTTTAAAGACTGCAGGCCGAGTATACTGCGGATGTTCCAATAAACCCGTTGAATGCGAATCGGTTTGAGCCGATACATTGTTTCCTAGCACCTCAGGTAATAAACGAACGGTTGCATCAATCATTACCATTGCTCCAAGTTCGCCGCCAGTTAAGACATAATCCCCTAACGAAACCTCATCGGTGACTAAACTACGAATGCGTTCATCATAACCTTCGTAATGGCCACAAATAAATACTAAGTGTTCTTCTTTAGAAAATTCTTCCGCCATCGTTTGGTCGAAACGTTTACCTGCTGGATCAAGTAAAATAATTCTTTTTTTTGTTTCTGGTGATGTTTCAGCAATCTTTTGTAAATTATCATAGACCGGTTGAACTTTAAGTAACATCCCCGCGCCACCACCATATGGATAGTCATCTACGGCCTGATGTTTATTATTGGAAAAATCACGGAAATTTGAAATATTTAATTCCAGTAAGTTTTTTTCACGCGCTTTGCCAATAATCGACTCCCCCATTGGGCCATCAAACATTCGGGGAAATAACGTTAGAACATCAATTTTCATCGTCAATCAATCCTTCGGGAATTTCAACATGAATTTCTTCGGCATCTAAATCAACATTTTTTACAACGGACTCAATGTAAGGGATTAATAAATCTTTCTTCCCTTTACGCTGGATAATCCAAACATCGTTAGCACCCGTCTGAATAATCTCTTTTATTTTACCTAGCAAGATGCCATTTTCGTCAAAAACAGGTAAGCCCATAATTTCATAGTAATAAAATTCATTTTCTTCTAAATCCGTCAAATCATCTTCGGACACTTTTAAAATCCCATCACGCAAAGGCTCAACATCATTAATATTCGGGTACCCTTCAAACGTCAATAAATCAAAGTTTTTATGCTTACGATGGCTTGTAATTGTTAATTCTAATGGCTTCACACCTTGTTTAAATAACGTTAATTTTGCGCCTTTTTTATAACGCTCTTCAGGAAAATCGGTTTGAGAAATAACGCGTACTTCTCCACGAATTCCATGGGTGTTTACAATTTTTCCAACATTTAAATATTCAGTCACAATTTTTCCTCATTTCTTTTCAATTCTTGTTTATTTTATCATGCTTGACCTTGGAATACTAGTTTGGTAATAAACAGGTAATTATTTTTCTATTTAAGAAAAGAATGTTATAATTTAAGTACAGAAAGGAGGCGCTTACAATATGTTAACAGAATATAAGAAAATTTTAGTTGCGCTAGACGGATCGAAACAATCAGAAAAGGCTCTTTTGGAATCGATTGAAATCGCTAAGAGAAACGAGGCAGCCATTTTTTTAGTTTGGGTGATTAATGACTTAGAGTTAACAACAAGTGCATATTCTTTTGCCAAGCTCCTAAATGAAGAAGAAGCATTTGTGAAAGACTTTATGACAAAAAAAGTGGCCGAACTAAACGAAGCAGGTATTACCGATATTCAAACAATTGTTGAAATTGGCTCTCCGAAACGAAAAATATCAGTTGATTTACCTAAGGAACATGGAATTGATTTAATTATTATGGGCTCAACCGGTAAAGGGGCAATCACACAAGCGCTCGTTGGATCGACAACAGCTTATGTGGTCAACCATGCACCCTGCAATGTCATGGTCGTTAAATAATAAATGCAAAAAAAACAAAAAGACTACCAATTGGGTACCGACCCCTAAAAGTTAGAGTAATAAATCTAGCTTTCGGGGGTTGGTACTTTGGTGGTCTTTTTTGATACAAAAAACCTTTTCGTTCGTAAACGAAAAGGTTTTTCATTTGATTAGATTCCTAATAACGGGCCTGGATCCATGAAGCCTGACCAGATACCTGTTGCAATAGCAAAGTGTAAGTGAACACCTGTTGAACTACCTGTTGTTCCCATACCACCGACTGTTGTTCCTTGGCCGACACTTTGACCGGCAGAAACAGCAAAACTACTTAAATGCATGTAATACGTATAATAACCATCACCATGATCAATAATCACGTGGTTTCCTGCACTTGGATCATAACTTGCTTGGACAACTGTTCCAGCTTTTGAAGCGTAGATTGGTGTCCCAGATGAACCGACCATGTCAATTCCATTATGTAATTCTGAAGCACCTGAACCAAATGGATCTGTACGCCATGAAAAACGACTAGAAACAGAGACATTACTTACCGGCATGCCCCAACCACTTGATGCTGGAGGTGTTGGTGTTGCTGGTTGTTGCGGCTGTTCTTCGACAGTTGCGTTAGAATTATCATAACTTGCTTTCGCTTGGGCTTGAGCTGCGGCACGTGCCGCTTCTTCTTTTTCATAAGCTTGTTGCGCTGCTGCTGCGCGAGCTTTTTCCTCAGCAATAGCTTTTAGCTCTGCTTCACGGCG
>DXBN01000163.1 GCA_019116505.1 Candidatus Enterococcus avicola
TATTTTGAGGTTAGCTTGCTAAAATGACCCTACCATTTAAGTAGGCGAACATCATTCAAAAAAGTGAACCGATTAGAAGATTATTCTTCTAATCGGTTCACTTTTTTATTTAAGACAATAAAAAAGAAATCGCTATTTTTAGCGGCGATTTCTTTTTAATCAAGGTAGAAATGGCAGGTAGACGGTAAAAGTCGTGCCAACGCCTAAATGGCTGTCGAGTTGAATCGAACCATTCAGTTGCTCAACGGAATCTTTAACAATTGAAAGGCCAATTCCAGAGCCACCGGTATTTCTTGTTCGTGCTTTATCGACCCGGTAAAAACGTTCATAAATCCGTTCAATATCTTCTGGGCTAATACCGATACCAAAATCTTGAATCGTAAAGTGTAGTCCTTGTTCTAGCGTAAAATGAATCAAGACTTTGCCGTTTGCTAACGAATAATACAAGGCATTTTCAATTAAGTTTTTACAAAGAGGATAAAAAAGTGCCATTTTTGTTTCAAAATCAACCTCTTTTGGACCTTGAATATCTACCGTAATCTGTTTATCATCGATGACTTTTTGATAACCAGCAATTAATTGTTGGAAAAATTGATAAACATTAATCGATTCAGTTGTATAAGTGACCTGATCGCCCTTTGAGAGTTGGATAATTTCTTGGGTTAATTTTTCAAGACGATAAGCTTCCTTTTGCATAATTTGTAGGAAAGTCGTTAACGTCTCAGGATCGTCTTTAGCACCATCAAGCAAAGTTTCAGTAAAACCAATCAAAGAAGTAATTGGGGTTTTTAATTCGTGAGAAACATTTCCGACAAAATCTTTTTGCATTTTTTCAAGTTGATGAATTCGCGTGAAGTCATAAGAAACACCAAGAATTTGTTGCGTTTCATTAAAATAGCTCAGAGAGATGTCTAAGCGTTTCTTTTGGTGAGTCGTGATAATTTCTTGGTGGATAAACGGTAGACTTTCAGACAACTGATAGACCATTTGAATCAATTCAGCTTCAGAAATAATTGCTTCAAAAGCAGCTTTTTCTGGTAGCTCTTGATAATAGGCAATTTGTTCTTTCATGGCTTGATTCATAAAAGTGATCCGATGATCTTCATCAAGTGAAAAGACACCAATCGTTAACTCTTCTAGTAAAAAGTAAAATTGTTTTTCGGTCGCTTGATAGGTCTGATAGCGTTGACTGACTCCTTCGCTTAATTGATTGACACTTTGGTATAACTCATTCCATTGCGAAGAGTTTGAAATAATTGTTTCAGCATGCGAAGGTTCCTTGATCATCCGTTTTAAAACAGGCAAGATTGTTTCAATTGGATGATTTCTTTGGCGAATAATTTTAAACAATGCGAAAGTAAACAAACTACATAAAATGAAATAGACGAGAAAAATGGCCCGTTTCATTTGAATGGATTCAGGCCAAAACGATTCGGTGGTTTCGGCAATTCGCAAAATACCGACGAGTTCTTTATCCTGTTTGATTGGAATAGCAATATAAAGTAATTCTTTTTGAAGCGTTTCACTAGGTCGTAAGGAACGCCCGAGTTGTTGATTTTTCAAGACGGCTTTAATTTCAGGTCGATCGGAACGTTGCCCTTGTAATTGCGGATCGAATGTATCAAATAAAATATTGCCTTTCTCATCTAAGCTCGTTAACCGTTCACCAGGATCAAGAGGATGCATGGAAACAAGCACCTCAAGTTCATCCATATTTTGTTCAGAAAGTTGTAAAAAGAGCCCAGCCTTTTCTTCGAGGTACCGGGCTTGCTGTGAAAGGACTTGTTGATCATAAAATTTTGCCATAAAAAACCAACCAGTGGAAAAGGCAATTAAAAGTAGAAAAAACCAGCTGAGATAGAGCGTTCGATTTTTCTTAGCCATTGGTTGGTTCCTGGAATTTGTAACCAAAGCCACGAATCGTCAATAAATATTGTGGTTTTTTAGGGTTGGGTTCTATTTTTTCACGTAAATGACTAATGTGCACATCAACAATCCGTGTTTGACCATCAAAATCAAAATTCCAAATTTGGTTTAATAACGTATCTCGATCAATCACATGATTTTTACGACGCATAAAATAAATTAATAATTCAAATTCTTTCGGTGTTAAAAGAATTGGTTCTCCAGCAATTTCAACTTGGTAAGTAGTTAAGTTCGCTTGAATTTCTCCAACAGTTAACAGATTTGAAATGTCGGTTAAAAGGGTCTCTTCTTGACGACGCGGCTCCATTCGTCGAAAAATAGCTTTCATTCGTGCGATGACTTCTCGTGGGCTAAAAGGTTTAGCTAGATAATCATCGGCTCCAATTTCTAGCCCTAAAATGCGATCAATCGGGTCATCTTTGGCAGTCAAAATTAAAATCGGTGTTTCAACTTTTTCTTGACGAAGACGTTTCATAATTTCAATTCCATCAAGTGAAGGTAACATCACATCTAAAATAATAAAGTCAAAAGACTCACTTAAGGCTAATTGTAGACCATCTAGGCCATCGGTAGCAGAAGCAACCTGATAACCTTCCTTTTCTAAATTGAAAGTTAATAAAGTGACGATTGAAGGTTCATCATCAACAACCAGAATTTTTTTCATTGGAAGCTCCTTTAAAATTTATTTACGCTGTTACGTTATTTTATCATGAATTCCGCTTAAGGACTATGGTCGGAGCGAATTAAATGGTATAATAAAAAGCGATTGTTAAGAAAATGAGGTGGAAAAAGATGATTGGTGTAAGTGCTTGTTTAGGTGGTTGCCCAGTACGCTTTGACGGACGTGATCAACGAGTCGTAGAAATTGAACAACTAGTGAAACAACAAGAGGCCATCATGATTTGTCCAGAGGTTTTAGGAGGACTCCCAATTCCACGTGACCCAGCTGAAATTATTGGTGGCGATGGTTTTGCTGTTTGGCATGGAGAAGCGAAAGTTGTGACCAATAAAGGTGCAGATGTCACAGAAGCTTTTAAAAACGGTTCGATTCGTGCCTATCAAAAATTAAAAGAAAAAGGCATTGATACGTTAATTTTAAAGGAGAAAAGTCCATCATGTGGGAGTCAATGGATTTACGACGGTACTTTTTCTGGGACGAAAATCAAAGGAGTCGGTGTTGCAACGGCTTACTTTTTGAACCAAGGGATAAAGGTATACTCAGAATCTCAATGGCTAAAAAGGGAGGGGAAATAAGTGGAAGTTGAAAAAACCAATCGAATGAACGCTTTATTTGAATGTTATGCGACCCTTCTAACCCAAAAACAAATGAATTACATGGAATTATATTACGCGGATGACTATTCTTTAGGTGAGATTGCTGAAGAGTACCAGATTAGTCGTCAAGCAGTCTATGATAATATCAAGCGAACCGAAAAAATTTTAGAAGACTATGAGCGTAAATTACATATTTATTCTGATTACGTCTTACGCGAGCAGATTTTGGGACGTTTTGAGGAATATCTAGTCGGACATTATCCAAAGGACACCTTTTTAGCGAGTATTTTGCAAGAATTACAAGAAATTGATGAATAAAGGGATGAGAAAATAAATGGCATTTGAAAATTTAACAGATCGTTTGCAAAAAGCGATGGGACGTTTACGTCGCAAGGGGAAAGTAACAGAAGCAGATATTAAAGAAATGATGCGTGAGATTCGTTTAGCTTTACTAGAAGCCGACGTTAACTTACAAGTTGTCAAAGAATTTACTAAAAATGTACGTGAAAGAGCGATTGGTGTTGAAGTCTTAGAGAGCTTATCACCGGCGCAACAAATCGTTAAAATTGTTGATGAAGAATTAACCAAAACACTTGGTTCTGAAACGGTTGGTATTCAAAAATCACCAAAAATTCCGACGGTTATTATGATGGTTGGTTTACAAGGTGCCGGTAAAACAACCTTTGCTGGGAAGTTAGCCAATCACTTAATTAAAACAGAAAAAGCCCGTCCACTGATGATTGCAGGAGACGTGTATCGTCCAGCTGCGATTGATCAATTAAAAGTGTTGGGGCAACAATTAGATGTACCTGTCTTTGATATGGGAACAGAAGTAAGCCCAGTTGAGATTGTTCGTCAAGGGATGGCGTTAGCTAGAGAGAAAAATAATGACTATGTCTTAATTGATACGGCCGGTCGTTTACACATTGATGAATTATTAATGGATGAGCTAGCTCAAATTAAGGCGATTGCTGAGCCAAATGAAATTTTACTCGTTGTCGATGCAATGACAGGACAAGATGCTGTTAACGTGGCCGATAGTTTTAATCAACAATTAGGGATTACTGGGGTAGTTATTACGAAATTAGATGGTGATACACGTGGGGGAGCGGCGCTTTCAATTCGTTCCGTAACGGGTGCACCGATTAAATTTACCGGAGTCGGCGAAAAATTAACTGACCTAGAAGTTTTCCATCCAGATCGTATGTCAAGTCGTATTTTAGGTATGGGAGACATGTTGACTTTAATTGAAAAAGCGCAACAAGATTTTGATGAGAAAAAAGCTGAAGAGTTGGCAATCAAAATGCGTGAAAACACCTTTGATTTCAACGACTTTATTGAGCAATTAGATCAAGTCATGGATATGGGGCCACTTGAAGATTTACTAAAAATGATTCCTGGCATGAGCCAAGCACCTGGTATGGAGAACTTTAAAGTCGATCCAAAAGACGTTGCTCGTAAAAAAGCAATTGTACTTTCCATGACGAAAGCCGAACGTGAGAATCCAGATTTATTAAATCCAAGTCGCCGTCGTCGGATTGCAGCGGGGTCTGGAAATAGTATTGTTGAAGTTAATCGTTTGATTAAACAATTTAAAGAATCACAAAAAATGATGCAACAAATGTCTAAAGGTAATTTAAATGGTATTCCTGGAATGGACCAAATGTTTGGGACTGGTGTTAAAGGGAAACTAGGCAAAATGGCTATGAACCAAATGATTAAAAAGAATAAAAAGAAAAAGAAAAAACGGAAATAATTAATCCAAGACTCTGTTTTGTCACGCGAGAAATCGTAGCAAAACAGAGCTTTTTTTCAAAAGTCAAAATACTTTTCTTTTTAGACAGAAAGCGTTATCATGTAATGTATAAAGTCTTGTGGTATTAAGTCAAGTGATAAGTAGATTTGTTTTCATTGCTTTCATAGATTTTAGGCCGCAAGAAACTAAACCCGACCCAAAACTGATTAAATAACAGTTGTTCGGGATTGTTTTCCAGAGATTTGCGTCATGAATTTTCATTCATGTTCTATCACGCTCCTTGGTGGCGTGTAGAGTTGGTGGTTACGTAGTAGAATATCCACCAAACGCACAAATTTTCTTGCGGTTAAGACGAGGGCTCGTTTGTGTTGCTGTTTTGGAACTTCTTTGTATTTCTTTTGGTAATAGGCTTTGAACTCAGGTAAGTGCCGTCGTACAGAATTGGTAGCTTCAATTAAGTAATAACGAAAATAGCGATTACCTGTTTTAGTTAGCGGTGTTCGTTCCGATTGGAAATTTCCTGATTGCGAAACTTTCCAAGTTAACCCGGCGTATTTAGCTAGTTTGGCTTGATCTTCAAATCGTTCAATCTGGCCGATTTCAGCTAATAAGCCAGCGGCGTAAACGGGACCGATACCTGGGATACTTCGCAAGCATTGATACTCAGGTAAAATAACCACTAAATCTTCAATCGCCTGATCCAGAATTTTAATCTGTTTTTGAAAGGCTTGAATACTTTTAACGAGGCAGGCCAGAATAATATCAATCGATTCTTGCGCCAATTTACCTAAACGATAAGAGTCGCGAACCGCTTTTTTTATCGCTTCGGCGATTTTCTCGGGTGATTTGAAACGACCCTTGCCATAATGTTGTAAGAGCTCGGCCAGAGCGTCCAAAGACATCGTTGAAAAATCATCTAAGGAATAATCTTCAGTCATTAAAGCAATCATTGCTGCACCAAAAACAGAGGTAGGTGAGTCACCGTTCTTAAGTTCACGGCTCAAGGTATTACACTTGTAAGTAAGATTTTCAAGGAAGTGTTGCTTTGCCTCTGTCAGCTGACAAACCATTTGATATCTGGTTCGAGTCAATCGTTGAAGTGCCATGTATTTTTCTTCTTTCAGTGGCGAAGAAGAATACCGTTGAAGACGTAAATAATCAGCGATACGAAACGCGTCGATACGATCCGTTTTATCCTCATCAAAAATTCGAGAGAATTGTTTGATTTTAAAGGGGTTTTCCACTGTGACAACCAGTTCATACTGATTGAGTTCTTTATCCGTTTGAAAAAAAGTCGCTGGATGGAAGCTGTAAAGAGACGTTGATTCCATTCCAATCACGATTTTCTGGAAAATCATGGATTCAGTGAACTTGATAATTTGATCTTTAATCGCCGTTGCCCCGTTTAAATCATTCGGAAAGGTCTTTTCTAACAGAATCGACAAATCATCATCGTCTGTTAAAAAACAAGTATCTAGTTTCTCAGAACTAACATCTAAACCAACAAATAATTTCATGGAGAGGACCTCCTTTCTATTTGATTATTTGGAAAACTGCTTCGATACTGTGGGATGCCCCTGAAAGACCTAGAAGACCAACAACCTCGCCTATGAGTAGATGCATTCCTTTCCCTCCAGCTACTTCACTTTTCTACTCTAAAAGTGGGAATGAAAGGAAAACTACAACTTGTGTGTTTGTCGTCAACTACTAGGTTCCAGGATGCAGACTTTTTAATGTAGATTCGACTACAGGAGGAAAGAGCAGATTCCCGATAGATCCTTTTCCATAGCTCTATTATTCAGGGAAATCACACAATGTCCAAGCAATAAGATTTTGATTAATGAAAATATTTTTATTTAGTTTTCAAGGAGCTTTATTTGCTTCTAAATATATAATACGAGGAGGAATTCTTATGTCAAGAAACGATGGGACCCAAAATCATAAAAATGGTTTTTTAAAGAAGTTTGGTATCGGACTTGTCGGCGGTGTTTTTGGGGGAATACTTGCCGTAGGTAGTTTCTATAATTTTT
>DXBN01000164.1 GCA_019116505.1 Candidatus Enterococcus avicola
TGTTGGGATTTCATAAAAAATTAGAAACTTCTTACAAAGAATATATTGCCGGTTGCGAAGATATGATTCAAAGTTTATCGGATGATATTGATGTTGAAGCCTTTGATGCCGCTGAAAAACGTCAGGACAAAGCTTCCGATGGCATTAGTTTTGCCATTTCTCGTATGACCAACCTATTATTAAAATAATCACCTGAAAATGATAAAATGCCAATTCAAAAAAAGAATTATTTAATGAAACTATTAGAACATTTTTAAGACAAAAGCTTAGACATTGCGTTATACTACACAAGTAACCAATAATAACCTTTTTATTTTTCATTTTACTCCCTTTTAAGCGAGTAATTTACTCCTTTTTCCGCCAGTCCTAACCAAACTGGTGGTTTTTTTATGCAATAAAAAATTCGAATAGTGCAGATCAGCCGAAATTGAAAAGAAACGGCCACGAAATGAACCGTGGCCAAAAGAAACGAAAAGTAACGGCCACAGATTGAACGGTGGCCAAAAGAAACGAAAAGCAACGGCCACGAAATGAACGGTGGCCAAAAGAAACGAAAAGTAACGGCCACGGAATGAAAGGTGGCCAAAAGAATGGTCAAGTCCTTTTTTGTGTGTAAAAGGTTAAAATGTAGTTTTTTAATACTTTCTTAATAGTTAAAATATATTCTGTTCTTGTTATTTTATTACACCCAAGGTTGATATAGATCACGAAACGTTACGGATCTGTATTTGTTTGAAGATTTGACAACGAGCCTCTGTTCGGCATGGTGAGATTGGGCATCTTTTCCGGTTTTCAACCGAAAAAGCTCGGCCCAATTTCGCCTACGCGAATACCACGCCGCCTCCTCATTGTCAAATCGTGTATCGCCTGGGAGATGGATTTTTTCTATTGTTTGTTTAGCATACTTTTTATTCTGTTTTCAAAGGGCAATCTGAATATTATTCGTCATCAAAACTACGTAAAAATGGGCGTGGATTTTTCTCCCATTTTTCATGATAATCCATTAACACTGCACCAATCAGCCGAACACCGGATGCTTCGTTTGGAAAAATTTTGATAACTTGTTCACGTCTCCGAATTTCTAAATTCAATCGTTCGAGAGAGTTTGTTGTGCGTAGACTGATATGATAGGATTCTGGCTCTGATAAATACTGCAACGCGTCCATAAATCCATCATCTAAAATAGCTAAGGAAGATTGGTACTTGGGGTTATCTCCTATTTCAGCTTCTAGAGAAACTCGAGCTTCTTTAGCTTCCTGCAGTGTCCTAGTTCGAAAAACTTTGCTAACTAATTGACGAATATGCTTACTGCCTTTATTGGGCATCTTATCCGTGATATTGCGAATAAAATGAGCGGTGCATCGTTGCCACTTTGTTCCTGGAAATTCCTCACGAATAGCTTTGACAAGGCCGGAATGAGCATCGGAGATGATCATCTTAGGCTGAGTCATACCTCGAGTACGTAATGATTGGAGAAAACTCCGCCAATTTTGTTCTGATTCTGCTTCCCCAATTTTTAAGCCTAAAACTTCACGTCTGTCTTTTGAATTTACTCCTTGGGCGATATAAACAGCTTTACTGACCACATGATTTTCTTCGTGAACCTTGATGTACACGGCATCCACGTAAATATAGCGAAAAGAGTCATAGGTCAATGAACGATTTCGAAATTCGTCAACGATGGGATCTAATTGCTTCATGATTTCTGACACACAAGATTTGGAGATACTTTCACCACATAGCTGCTCGACAATTTTTGTCACCTTTCTTGTTGAAACGCCATTGATTACTGATTCCATTAGTCCCAATACGAAGGCTTGATCCATGCGTTTGTATTTTGAAAATAATTGCGTAGAAAATCCGCCGTTACGGGTTCGTGGAACTCTCAGTTTCAACTTGCCAATGCTCATGGTATAGTCACGCTCATAATAGCCATTTCTTTGATCTGCACGCTCACCGTGACGTTCATATCGTTGTGCTTGTATATATTCATCTCTTTCTGCTTCCATGCAGGCATTGAATACTGTTACTGCCATGGCTTTCATTAATTCATTCATATCTGAATTGTTGACTGACGCTATCAATTCTTCTAAATTTAGGTTAATATTAAGTTGGGTCATATCTAATCTCTCCTATTACTTTGTTATTTTCGCAAACTACATTGTAACACAGGAGGTTGGGTGTGACCCTCTTTTACACAATTATACGGACACAACTAAAGAAATTGAAAAGCAATGTCCACGGATCAAACGGTGGCCAAAAGAATCGAAAAGCAACGGCCACGAACGCAACCGTGGCCATAAGAATGGAGAACTATTAAAATAAGCAGAGAAAAACGAAGAAAAGTTTTTCTCTGCTTATTAGGCATACGTATTTATTTACTTAAGACACGTTGCAGAAACTCTTTGGTCCGTTTTTCTTTGGGATGAACAAAAATATCTTCTGGCGTTCCTTCTTCAGCAATCACGCCTTTTTCCATAAAGATTGTACGGTCAGAAACTTCTTTGGCAAAGTCCATTTCATGAGTAACAACGACCATGGTCAAGCCAGTTTCAGCAAGATCGCGCATGGTTTTCAACACTTCGCCGACCATCTCAGGATCAAGTGCGGAAGTGGGTTCGTCAAAGAGCATGACATCTGGGTCCATGGAAAGGGCGCGGGCGATGGCGACACGTTGTTGTTGTCCGCCAGAAAGTTGCGCTGGTTTGGCAGACAAGTAGGCATCCATTCCTACTTTTTTTAAGTTTTTGATGGCGACTTCTTTGGCTTCGGTCCGGTTGCGTTTCAAGACGGTTGTTTGACCGGTGATACAATTATCAAGGACATTTAAATTGTTAAATAAATTGAAGGACTGAAAGACCATTCCTAAATGTGTGCGGTAAGTGGGTAAATCATAACCTTTTTCTAGTACATTTTCCTCTTTGTAAAGGATTTGTCCAGAAGTTGGTTTTTCCAATAAGTTGATGCAACGTAAAAAGGTTGATTTTCCCGAACCGGAAGAGCCAATGACAGTCAAAACTTCTCCTTTATTAATGGTCACACTGATGTCTTTTAAGACTTGATTGTTGCCGAAGTCTTTTTTCAAATGATTAATTTTGATAATGGCGGTCATAGGTTTGTTTCCTCCTGTTCTCCTTCTTCAATGACTGTATCGCTTTTTTTATAAGCAGTGGGGCCGTCCATTTTCTTTTCCAATAGTCGCAAAAGCCCCGTCGCAGTCAGAGTCATGACTAAATACATGGCGCCTATGATTGTAAAGGTTTGGAAGAATTGTAAATTGGTTCCAGATGCGGCTGTTCCTTGGAAAAAGAGGTCACCAACACTGATTACACTTAAAACAGCGGTATCTTTGATATTGATGACTGCTTCATTGCCGATAGCAGGTAAAATGTTACGTAAAACTTGTGGTAAAACGACTTTGTTCATGGTTTGCCCATGTGTCATTCCGATTGCCTGGGCAGCTTCAAATTGCCCATCGTCCACAGAAAAGA
>DXBN01000165.1 GCA_019116505.1 Candidatus Enterococcus avicola
CGATCTATTACATTATGGTCACATAAATTTGCTTCGTCGTGCGAAAGAGCAAGGTGATTATCTGATTGTTGTTTTATCAACAGATGAGTTCAATTGGAACGAAAAACAAAAGAAATGTTATTTTTCTTATGAAAAACGTAAACAATTATTAGAGGCAATTCGTTATGTCGATCTTGTAATTCCTGAAGAAAATTGGGATCAAAAAGTTTCTGATGTCAAAAGTTATCATATCGATACATTTGTAATGGGAGATGATTGGTCAGGAAAATTTGATTTTATTCAAGAAGAAACGGATGCTGAAGTGATTTATCTTGCCAGAACACCCGAAATTTCAACAAGTCAAATAAAAAAAGATTTAGAATCTGGAAAAATAAAGGGGTAGGATTGGTATCCACTCCTTTATTTTTGTTTTAGATTTGTTGTAAAAGATTTCTCGAAGCTAGAAGATATGATATGATATAGCTTGAATATTCGTTTGATTGAATTTTTAGAATGGATGATTAATTTGAAGAATGATGAAATAAAAGTAAGAAGTACACTGGTCACAAAAGAATATGACTTGTATAAGAAAAAATCGGATAAAATTAAAGCGTTATTTAAATTTACCCATAAAGGCATTCCACGCTTCTGGGCTTTGAAAGGTGTTAGTTTTGATGTGTATGCTGGTGAATCTGTTGGGGTAATAGGTATTAACGGATCTGGAAAGTCAACCTTATCAAATGTCATTAGTGGAATTATTCCAGCTACTTCAGGAACGATGGAGGTTAATGGAGATACATCTATCATCGCCATTGGTGCGGGCTTGAAATGGCAGTTAACGGGTAAGGAAAATATTCGCTTAAAAGCATTAATGTCTGGAATGACGAATAAACAAATTGATGAGAAAATGGAAGAGATTATCGCTTTTGCAGATTTAGGCGACTTTATTAACCAACCGGTAAAAAGCTACTCTAGTGGTATGAGGTCACGCCTGGGTTTTGCGATTGCCGTACATAATGATCCAGATATTTTGGTTATTGATGAGGCATTATCGGTCGGTGATGAAACTTTTTATCAAAAATGTGTTGATAAAATTATGGAATTTAAGCAGCAAGGAAAAACTATTTTCTTTGTTAGTCATTCTTTAGCTCAAGTTGAATCGTTGTGCGATAAAACAATTTGGATGCATTATGGTGATATGCGTATGTTCGGACCAACTAAGGAAGTAATGGCTGAATATAAAGCGTTTATCAAAGAGTTTAAAAAGAAACCGAAGAATGAACAAAAAGAATATCAAGATAACTATAAAAATGCACAAAAAGAGTTTACATTGAGTGATTTAGCTGAAAAAACAAAGAATGATCCGATTGTGCAGCAACAAGGACTAACTTCAAAAGAATTGAATAAAAATTTAGAACGCACTCCTTTAGGTGAAAAAATGACACTTCCAACGCGCATTTTATTGACTGGTGTCATCGTAGCGACGACCTTCTTCACATTGGTTTCTTTTAGTGGTCGATCTTTAAGCCATGCAGTTGAAAAGCCAATTGAAACAATTGTTGATGTTTTTAGATAATCTTGTATTCGTAAAGGAATACGGAAAGAATTTATTTGTAAAGGAAGTTATTTTGTGAAAGAAATTTTTATAATTCTTAAAGAGCAGTTCCAAAATTTAGGAATGATTTTTCGGATGTCTCGATATGAAGACAAAGCGACATATCAAAGCCATTATCTTGGTCTAGCTTGGCAAATCTTAAATCCAGCAATCCAAGTAGGTATTTATTATCTTGTTTTTGGAATAGGCGTCAATCAAGGAAATAAAATTTCAGGTGTACCATTTATCGTCTGGATGCTTATAGGGATTACTGCTTGGTTTTATATCAGTTCTTCTATTTTAGGAGCGTCAAACAGTATCCATCGTCAAGTCGGAATGGTCGCCAAAATGAAATTTCCAGTGAGCGTGCTGCCCACGATAAACATCGTGAGTAATTTATCGTCTTATTTTCCAATGCTCGTTATTGTGGTCTTTACAGTAATTGGTTTTGGAGGAAGCATTTCGCTTTATTGGATACAGTATCTTTATTATTTTGTTTGTATGATAGCATTCTTATTTTCATTTGGAATTTTAAATGCAACATTAACTGTTTTAGTTAGGGATTATCATATCTTTTTACAATCTGTTTTACGCTTGCTATTTTATGTTTCTGGACCAATTTGGGACATTCAAAATCGTAATTTACCAGAATGGCTTGTAAAAATTTTAAGAATCAATCCTGTCTATTATATTATTGAAGGTTTTCGTGATACATTCTTAAATCGTGCATGGTTTTGGGAAAAAACTACTTATGGCCTGATTTTTTGGGGAATGGTAATGATATTATTGATTCTAGGTACGCATCTCCATATGAAGTTTAGAGCGAAATTTGTAGATTATGTTTAAGAAAACAGGCCCTAAGTCTGTTTTTTTAATTTTTTGTTACAATCTGCTAACAAATGAAAAAAAAGATTGTTTCAAAGATTGAGTTATGGGAAAATTCTTGTAGTTATGTTAGAAGTTAGAGGGGTGTCACATGCGTACATATCAAAAAGTTATCGTATCTATTTTAGGTGTGCTAGTCATTATGGTAGCAGCAGTCACTGGTTATGGAATGAAAGTCTTAGGAGATGCGAATAAGGCGGTTGACACGATTAGTCAGCAAGTTAACCGAACAACTAAAAAACGTGAAGTCGCAGTCAATTTTGGTGATAAAGATCCATTTTCTATCTTATTACTAGGAGTAGACACAGGTGCACTTGGTAGAAAAGATCATGGTCGCTCAGATAGTATGATGGTGGTGACAGTTAATCCTGCAGAAGAACAAACGACAATTGTGAGTTTAGATCGCGATATTTTATCAGATATGCTTGATGGTGTGACGTTCGATAAGTTAAATCATGCTTATGCCTATGGAGATGTTGAATTAGCGATGGATGTGGTAGAAAAGCTAGTCGATGTACCAATTGACCATTATGTTATGATGAATATGCAGGGTTTACGCGATTTAATTGATGCGGTAGGCGGGATTGAAGTAGATAATAAAATTGATTTTACCCTCGAGAAGGTCCACGTACCAGCTGGAAAAATCACTTTAGATGGCAAAACAGGTTTGGCTTATGCAAGAATGCGTAAAGACGATCCAGAAGGTGATATAGGTCGCCAACGTCGTCAAAGAGAGGTTATTGCAAAAATCGTCGATAAGTTAATTAGTTTAGATAGTGTGAGTAATTATCAAAAAATCTTAAAGGCAGTTGAAAAGAATTCTCGAACGGATTTAGTTTGGGATCAAATGCTTAATATTGTGACCAATTACTATCCTGCGTTTGAAAATATCGAGCAAGCACAATTGGAAGGTCAAGGCGAACAAATCAACGGTATCTATTACCAGATATTAGGTGTAAATGAATTATTGAAAGTTCAAAATCTTTTAAAAGAGCAATTGGGCTTACCAACTAACGAAGAATTAGAAATTGATCCACAATTCCAATATTCAATCAATGGTTTTATTGGTAATCAATTTTACGATGACCGTGATTACAGTAGTCAAGAAAATTCTGCAGAATCATTTTATGAACAATAATGGTCGCGAGATGATTTGATATTTATAAAATCAAAAGAAGGACGCATCTTTCAAGGTGTGTCTCTTTTTTTTATTTTATCCACAAAAAAGGTTAGGATATAAAGTTTCACGCGATTAAATGATTTTATATGGGGTAAAACCTGTTAAATCAATTATATTATTCTGCTTGATTTATGGTGAAATGATCTTGTGAAACATCGAGTGTGATGGTTAAATTTTAGTTAAAGGGTGCCAATCACACGCAATTTTTGGTAGAATGATTAGATAGAATGCAAGGAAGGGATTAGTCACATGCAAAAACTAAAAAAACTCTTTTCAGATGGAATGCCAGAAGAAAACCATAAAAAAAATAAACAGAAGTCACATATTCCTTTTCGATTAAACCTTCTATTTTTCATTGTATTTACGTTATTTGTAGCATTAATTATACAATTAGGTTATTTACAAATTATTAATGGCGATAGTCTTCAGGAAAAAATTGAAGCTTCTTCTGTACGTAAAGTGGAAACAAGTACACCACGTGGGATGATTTATGATAGTGCGGGCAAAGCACTTGTTCAAAATCATGCAAATCCAGCGATTACCTATACGAGAGGCTTAAATGTGATGGCAGATGAATTATTATCAGTTGCTCAAAAGCTTGTTCAATTAATTGAAATTGAAATAGATGAGAAACTAACTGAACGCGATTTAAAGGACACGTGGTTAGCAAATAAGGATAATTTAGAAAAAGCACGTAAGAGACTTCCAAAAGAAGCAATAGAAAATGAATATCAAGCGTTAGTTGATTCTGTGACACCTGAGGAAATAACCTTTAATGAAGAGCAACTAAAAGTCGCGACTATTTTTAAAAAATTAAATAGTGCACAAGAGTTGACAACGGTTTTTGTGAAAAACAAAAATGTTACGAATGAAGAATTAGCAATTGTTTCCGAACATAGTAAAGAGATTGCAGGAATTTCTACTGGAACCGACTGGTCACGAGAAGTGTTAGCTGAGAACGACTCGATACGTAGTGTTATTGGAAAAGTTTCGACAGAACAGCAAGGACTGCCAGCAGAGCTAACGGATGAATACTTATCAAAAGGTTATGCTCGAAACGACCGGGTGGGAACTAGTTTTTTAGAAAAACAATATGAAGAAGTTTTACAAGGAACTAAATCGCAACGTGAGATTACAATCAATCATGAAGGACAAATTCAAAACCAAAAAGAAACTTTCGCTGGAGAAAAAGGCGATAATTTAGTCCTAACCATTCATTCAGAATTTCAACATAAAGTCGATGCTATCTTAAAAAAAGAGTATCA
>DXBN01000004.1 GCA_019116505.1 Candidatus Enterococcus avicola
ACTTCATCTTCAACTAATGCTGCTTCATCGAATGTTGGCCAAGGAACATAAGTTAAACTTTCTTTATGTCCTAAAATCGCCCATAGTTCTTCACCGATGTGTGGTGTAATTGGTGCTAATAATTGAACAAAACCTTCTAAGTATTCAAATGGTAAAGCATCCACTTTATAAGCTTCATTTACAAAGACCATTAATTGAGAAATGGCTGTGTTAAAGCGTAGTGCTGCGTAATCTTCGGTAACTTTCTTAACGGTTTGGTGGTAAACTTTGGTTAATTTGCCATCGTTAATGGTTGTTATACGGTCACGCATTTTGCCATTTTCATCGACAATTAAGCGCCATACGCGGTCTAAGAATTTACGGCTTCCTTCTAAACCATTTTCATTCCAAGCAATCGCAGCATCTAATGGACCCATGAACATTTCATAAAGTCTTAGAGTATCAGCACCATATTTATTTACAACGTCGTCTGGATTAATCACGTTACCGCGAGATTTAGACATTTTTTCGTTATTTTCGCCTAAAATCATTCCTTGGTTGTAAAGTTTTTGGAATGGCTCGCTTGTTGGAACCACACCGATATCGTATAAGAATTTATGCCAGAAACGAGCATAAAGCAAATGCAATACCGCATGTTCTGCGCCACCAATATAAATATCCACTGGTAACCAACGTTCTAATTTTTCGTAGCTTGCGATTTCATTTTTGTTATGTGGATCGATGAAACGTAAGAAGTACCATGAGCTACCTGCCCATTGTGGCATTGTATTTGTTTCGCGACGACCTTTCATTCCTGTTTCTGGATCAACAACATTTACCCATTCGGTAATATTTGCCAATGGTGATTCACCTGTACCACTTGGATGAATATCATCTGTTACTGGTAAACGTAGTGGCAATTCTTCTACTGGAACAGTTGTTGTTGTGCCATCTTCCCAATGAATTACAGGAATTGGTTCACCCCAATAACGTTGACGTGAGAATAACCAATCACGTAGACGGTAGCTGACTTCTTTTTTACCAATACCTTTTTCTTCTAACCATTCATTCATCGTTTGAATGGCTGTTTCTTTATCCATACCATTTAAGAAATCAGAGTTTATGTGTGCACCATCGCCCACAAAAGCGGCTTCTTCAATGTTTCCACCTTCAAGTACTGGAATAATTTCAATACCAAAAGTTTTGGCAAAATCATAATCACGTTCATCATGTGCGGGCACAGCCATGATTGCACCTGTACCGTATGATGCTAAAACGTAATCTGAAATCCAAATCGGTACTTCTTTTCCGTTGACTGGGTTAATCGCATAAGCACCTGTGAAGACACCGGTTTTTTCTTTGACTAATTCTGTACGTGTTAAATCTGATTTTTTACTAGCTTCTGTAATATACGCATCAATCGCTGCTTTTTGCTCAGGTGTTGTAATTTCTTGAACTAAGTCAAGTTCTGGTGCTAGTACACAGTAAGTAGCACCGAATAATGTATCTGGACGTGTAGTGAAGACCGTAAAGTCTGCATCGTGGTTAGCAACTTTAAAAGTAACATTGGCACCGTATGACCGGCCAATCCAGTTGCGTTGCATTTCTTTAATGCTTTCTGGCCAATCTAAATCATCTAAATCGTCTAGTAAACGATCCGCGTATTCCGTAATTTTTAACATCCATTGACGCATAGGTTTGCGGATAACTTCGTGATTTCCACGTTCACTCTTACCATCAATGACTTCTTCATTTGAGATAACTGTTCCTAATGCTGGTACCCAGTTAACGGCAACTTCCGCTTCATAGGCTAAACCTTTTTCATATAACTTTGTAAAGATCCATTGTGTCCATTTATAGTACTCTGGATCCGTTGTATTAATTTCACGATTCCAATCATAACTGAAGCCTAATGAATTGATTTGGCGACGGAAAGTTTCGATATTCTTTTTGGTAAATTCCGCAGGGTCATTCCCAGTATCTAACGCGTATTGCTCCGCTGGTAAACCAAAAGCATCCCAACCCATTGGGTGTAAAACATTGTAACCTTGGCTACGTTTCATACGTGATAAAATATCCGTTGCTGTATATCCTTCTGGATGTCCTACGTGAAGACCTTGACCTGATGGGTAAGGAAACATGTCTAATGCATAAAATTTTGGTTTTTCTGAACTGTCCGTTGTATTAAAGCTATTGTTTTTTGCCCAATACTTTTGCCATTTTTTTTCTACTTCTTTGTGATTGTAGTTCACGATAACATTCTCCTCTTCAAAAATAATAAAAAAGTCCTATAAAAAGCATAATTGCTCTTTATAGGACGTTAAAGACGTGGTACCACCTAAATTCACTAGTTATAAACTAGCCTCAACGTGTTAACGGTCGTCACCGTATCCAATCTACTAAGGTTCAATCGGATATGCACTCAAAGGCGAGTTCAAAAGATTCTATGTACATTTCCACCAACCATGTACTCTCTATATCAGAAGGGCTTTCTACTATTCCTTTTCAAATGTGTTTAATATTTGAACTTACGTGTATACTAGCAAATTTCACTAGGCTTTTCAATCCTTTTGTCAAACTTTTAATGTTTGACCAACATAAATTATGTCTGATTTCAAATTATTTGTTGTTTTTAATTGTTGAATCGAAACACCATACCGTTCAGAAATCGCCCATAAGCTATCACCACTTACCACTTTATGTGATTGATTGTTCGATGGCGTTACTGGTTTATTTTGAACTTGATTGTTTACATTTACTGTATTGGCTGTTGATTTCTTAATAATTAACTTTTGACCTGGGTGAATCAAATCACCTTTAATGTTATTTAAACTACGCAATTGATCCATTGAAATCCCATGATTATTCGCAATTAACCAAACCGAATCACCTGATTTTACCGTATACGTTTGGTTGCTTGTTGACGGTTTTTGACCTGTTCCCATATTCGTTGGTGGGGTTGGTTTTGCTGGATTCTTCGGTGGCGTTGGATTCGTCGTTGAACCCGTGCCTTTTTTGACAATCAACTTTTGACCCGGGTGAATCAAATCACCTTTAATGTTATTCCAGCTACGCAATTGATCCATTGAAATCCCATGGTTATTTGCAATTAACCAAACTGAATCGCCTGATTTTACCGTATACATTTGGTTGCTTGTTGACGGTTTTTGACCTGTTCCCACA
>DXBN01000166.1 GCA_019116505.1 Candidatus Enterococcus avicola
GTAAAAAATCTTAAAATCATCATGGTTTTTAAATTCCATCCACAAGCGTCTAAAAGTCGATTTGTGGTTGTCGTAGCCGAACATCGTACAAGCCTCGTCTTTTCCTGCATAAATCTGTTCGAGTGGTACAATGCGTCCAATTTCGAATACTTCACTCATTCCGATCACTCCTCACCTAAATAAATTCATTTTCGACTACAATTAACGAATCAATAGTTTTGATATTTTTTCTCAACTCTTCCAATTCTTCGATGATGTAATTCAATTTTTCGATTGGTAGATATAGAGTTACACCATTCGATTTTTTCACTGAACTGCTTTCATCCATCAAACTTTGAAGGATTCCAGAATAGAAAATGCTCTGCTCTTGTGCTTGTACTGTTTTTAATTCGATAATTTCTTTTAACTCCATTACAATTCCTCCTTAACTAAAAACTTATTAACGAAGTATAGTTGACCTTTGCCTGTTACAAGCGGTGTAAATCGTGTCACTAATTCGCCATCTTTGTTCGTCCTTACATGCTCTCGAACGTCCATTACCTTCAAATCAAGTGAGCGTTGCGTTGGTTGATTATGCCTGCGACCACCTGTACATAAATAGCCGTTTTCTCTTAACCAATCAAAAAGCCTATTTTGTCCAATATCGACACCATTTTGCTTAAGAATTGTCGCTAAATCTTTGATTAGGCATGAGTTTTTGCTACCTCGTACAGCGTCCGAAAATAGCGCTTTCGGTTGCATTTCTGTAATAATTAAATCTTTTTGTTTGAGTTGTTCCCCGGCTTGCAAAAGTAAATCTGCTAAAGAACTAGGATTCGTTGTAATATCTAATGCTTTTTCATCTGTCAAATAAGCTCCGTGTTTTCGGATTGTCGGAAGAACTTCTTCCATAACCCAATTCTCAAATTTTTCAGCATCTGGTAAATTAGATTTGATAATCAAGCGGTACATATCAGACTCTGGAATAACTTTGAACTCTTGACGACGACCTAGCGAATCGCTACCCCATCTTTTTAACGAACGCTTACAATGTTTATTTGTTGCGTCACTTGGATTTTTGTAACCTAAAACCTTAGCAATATCGTTTGCTACAAAATAAGGTTCATCATTGATCAATAACGTTCTAATTTCTTCTTTTTCTTCAAATGCGAAAATTTGCATTGTTGCCATTTTAAATATCCCCCTTTTTTATTTTCGTTCTTTATCGGGAACGTTCGTTGTAAAAAAAATTTCGAGTTGGCTTCTTTCAAAACCTAAAATACTAGCCATTTTAGCTAACTCGTCAGCACCGATTGATACAATGCCGTTCTCACGTTTTGCGTATGGCGTTCTTGACGACCAACCCATCAAATCAGCCATTTCATCTTGCGTTAAACCTTTTGCGATTCTTTCGGCTTTTAATCTTCTTAAATCGACTGTCATGTTTATCAACTCCTTTCGTTCTCTTTCGGGTACACTCTTAATATAATCGATTCGTTCCCGATTGTCAACATTTAGTTTTAAAATAAATTCATAAAGTTTTTTAATGGGAACATATTGTGTTCTTTCGGGAACGATGGTATAATAAACTTACATTATATAGGAGGTGAAAAAATGAGATCGAACGACGAAATAATTGACTTATTAAATCAATTAAAAGAAGAAAAGAATTTATCTGTAAGTGAAATTGCTAGAAGGGTCGGAATGGCTAAGTCAGCAGTTTCGAGGTATTTTAATAAAACTAGGGAATTTCCTTTGAACAGGGTTGATGATTTTGCCAAGGCGTTAGGTGTGAAACCTGAATATATTTTAGGACTAGATTTTCAAAAACCTACAAACTTAATTTTTCCAGATAAAATTTCACACATCCCTCTTTTAGGTAATATTGCCGCAGGCGCACCAATAACGGCAGAACAGAATATCGAGGAATACATTCCAGTTGTAACTTCATCTTTGCCTAGCGGCGATATTATCGCATTGCACATTTATGGTGATAGTATGAGTCCAGGCATACCAAATGGATCTAACGTATTGATAAGATTACAAGAAGAAGTTGAAGATGGAGAAATCGCAGCAGTTCAAATAAATGGGGATTCAGAAGCCACGCTAAAAAGGATAAAAAGACAAGATAATTTAGTCATGTTGGTAGCTGATAACCCTAAATACCCACCGATAGTAATAACGGCAGAAAACCCAGCAAAAGTTATCGGAAAAGCTGTACAAGTTATTTACAACCTATAAAAATAACCCCAAGCGGAGTTGGCGCTTCGCTTGAGGTTTGCTATATATAATATAAAGTTACTGTAAAAATATTATATCATAGAAAAGAGGAAAAACAATGAAGAGAATCATGCTAGGTTTGACAGTTATTTTAGGCATAGGATTAGCCGGATGTTCCGAAGAGGTAAACTCCGTTGACAACAAAGAAATTAAAGTTTCTTCTGATGGCGTCTTTGAAATTACTGGAACGGCTAAGAAAAGTAGCTTGTTCTTTGTTAACGACCAAGTGATTACATCAGCAAATCAGGATAAGGATGGTAATTACAAAGTAAATGTACAACTTAATGAAGTTGTCCCTGAAGTGAACTTCAAAATAAAATATTCGAATGATGAGTTGTTGAACGAGATTTTAAAGTTAGATGTGTCAGATTTAGAAGAACAAATAACAAAGGAATCCATCGATGAGGAATTGCGTTTAGAAAAAGAGGTGTTAGAAAAAGAATTGGCTGAAAAAGAAAAGATTGAGAAAGAGGCAGCACGAGAAAAAGAACGTTTGGAAAATAGTGATATTACAAAGCTATCAAATGATCCCACAACTGAACAAGTAGCTACTTTAAATAATTTAATGAATCAAAAATTTAAACAAGATTATCCTTACAAAGGAAGTAAAATTCACAGTGTGCTTGGAGTGATTCAACCATGGACATCAGTTGATGATTACTGGTTTTACAAAACTGAAGCGACAATCGTTAACGCTTTTAACGCTGAACAAAAAGCGATAATTGAAGTAATGATAACTCCGACGGACGCCAGTAGCGGTCTTGTTGAAATCATAGATTATTAACAAAAAAAACACGCTCTCCCCCACTACGAGTAAAGCGTGCCAAGCAAACAAGCATAGCTTATTTAACT
>DXBN01000167.1 GCA_019116505.1 Candidatus Enterococcus avicola
ACAGTCTTTTAAAGTAGAGAGAGTTATCTTAGAAACTTACTTTATGAGGTTTAAAAAAATTATCTTTAAAGCAAATTGAAGCACTCAATTTACAACCAAAACTGGTTGCAAATTGGGTGCTTTTTGACTTACTTAGAAAGTGAAAAAGGTAAGTCTGCTACATCAATTACTCGAGGGTTTGGAACGGTTCCGAGTTGATAATCGATTGTTCCACCAGTCATTAAGTCTTCGTGAGTGAAGAATAATGGGCTGTGAACGTCATTATTACGTTTTGTTTCATGGACAAATTGTTGTTGTGGATAGTTTGGACTCGCTTTAATTTCTAATTTTTCACCATTTGATAAGTGAACAGTCGCTTTGCTAACTAATGGCATACCAATCACATATTCACCCGAACCTGGAGTCACAGGATAGAAACCTAAACTGTTGAAGATATACCAACCAGCCATACTACCATTGTCTTCATCACCAGGGTAACCTTCAGGCGAAGCGTCAAAGGCTTGAGTCATTAGCTGTTTCAATAATGGTTGTGCCATTTCTGGTTTTCCAATGTAACTAAACAAGAATGGGTAGTGGAAGCTTGGTTGATTTGAAATCGCTAGTTGTCCAAATTCAAGAGCCGCCATTTCACTCATTTCGTGAATCTCAAAACCATAACCATCAACATTATAACGTGGTGCTTGGTTGTTTAATTCGATTAATTTTTTCTCAAAAGCTTGTTTTCCGCCATGTTCTTGTACTAGACCAGCAAAGTCTTGATATACTGCATAGCTACTTTGCCATGCGCTACCTTCTGCATAATCACGGCCCCAACGAACGTCTAAGAAGTTTTCACGGAAAATACCTTGAGCATCTTTAGCACGCATAAAGCCCGTTTCTGGATCAAAAATATTACGGTAGTTTAATGATTGTTTAGCGTAGTATTCGGCTGTTTCGTTATCATCTAGAGTTTTAGCCACTTGGCTAATACAAAAATCGCTATAGGCATAGTCCAATGTGTGGTTAACAGACTCGTGGTAGTTACTTGGAACATAACCATATTTCAAGTAGTCCAACGTTCCTTGACGGCCGTAGTTTGAGTTTTCACTTTGCACAGTAGCGGCTTTTTTCATAGCGACTAAGAATTCCGCCATTAAATCTGAACGAATGCCTTTAACCGCAGCATCTGCAATCACGGCATCAATCAATGTACCTGGCATTAAACCACGTTCATCAGGTGACAGCCATTTTGGTAAGAAACCTGTTTCATTGAAGCTAGTTAAGAAACCTTCCAACATGTCTTCGTATTTTTCTTTGGCAATTAATGAATACATTGGGTAAACGGTTTTGTATGTATCCCAAAATCCATTATTGGTATAAAGGACACCTGGACGAACTTTTTTACTATAAGTATCGTAATGAATTTTTCGATTATCTGCATCAAATTCATAAAATGTTTGTGGAAAGAGGAACATCCGGTAAAAGTTATGATAGAACGTCGCTGTCTGAGACTTATCTTGATGCTCAACTTCGATGCGATTTAAATAACTTTCCCATTCGTTCAAACTTTTGGTTAAATAGTCGTCAGCTGTTTGTTTTTCTTCTCTTGATAAGTTTAAGTTAGCCTGCTCCAAGTTAATGAACGAGGTCCCAAAACGCATCGTTTGTTGGCTAATATTACCAAAGCGAACAATAATATGACCATCTTCACCTCCTTCTTTCACTACTTCAGAAGTCATTGCTTCATCAAATTTTAATGTGAAATAGAAACTAAAATCACTATCTTCAGAACCAGAGAAATTAATAACATGACCTTGTAACGTATGAACATCAGTTTGTTCAATGCTGTAACGCCCAGGTAAGGATAACATAAAGCCCGCGTTGTCATCGCGATAGTCGGTAGTTAAAACACCACCATACATACTCGGGACCAATGTTGAAGTAATATCATAACGTAATTGAGTCACTTGAATATGTGTTGGTCGGAAAATACTTTCGTTTGGACGATAAGAGCTTTGTGTATGAAAGGTACTTGCTTCGTGTACGTCACCGCTTAAAGGGGTAAATAATAGACGACTAAAATCACCCATCCATGGGCTAGGTTGATGTGTTAGGCGGTAACCTTGAAAAGTTCGATCTTTTGGATGGAACCACCAGCTACCACGTTGGTCGCTTGTTTGTACACCGAAAAAGTTCATGCCAAAAGGAACACCGGTATAAGGTAAACTATTTCCGCTTGAGAAGCTGTATTGATTGGCTGTTCCGTGACGCGTATCAATTGTATTCGTAATCATTTTTCTATTCTCTCCTTTGTAGATTGTCTGTTTATTAAGCGCACAGGAACGTTAACGTCTTGTGGCATTTGACCAGTTGCTAACCAAGAAATTAGTGTTTTTCCTGCAAGTGCTCCAATGCGGGTAAAATCTTGGGCAATCGTTGTTAATGGAGGATCGACCAGTTGAGCCGCTTGGATATTATCAAAACCGATAATTGAAAGATCATCAGGTACATTGTAGTCATGTAATTTTAAAATCCGCATTGCTTCAATCGCTACGAGGTCATTCTCACAAATAATCCCAGTGATTTGATGCTCGGTAATATAAGCAATTAAGTCGTTTGGTGTCGCTTGCTCATCATCAGGTGAAGTATGGAAAAGGAGTCCTGCTTGTTTTAGAGCGCGCAAGTAACCGACATAACGATTGCGAACGGACTGTGGATGGGCGAGGCTACCAAATAAATAAGCAATATTTTGATGACCCTCATCAATTAATTGTTGGGTTGCAAGTAGGCCCCCATTGACGTTATCTGATAAAATTGTCGGAAAATTAAACTCAAATAATTTTTTGTCTAAAACAATGATAGGAAAATTTTTTAAAGAAAGTTCAACTAAAACATCTAAAAATCGATCGGTCTTTTCAGCGTAGTAAATGATACCATCGTATTCGTTGATGAGTTCTTCTGTTGTTCGTTGGCTAAAAACATCAAGCGTGGCCATTGAAACCTCAATTTGTACTTCTTGTAATGTTGGTAAAAGTCCCTCTGTAAAGTTTCCTACGGACAAGTCATTTAAAAAAGGTAGTAAAAATAAAACTTTTTTGTTTTTTGTTGTATGAAGGATTGGTTGTTTTACTTGTTTATTTTTTACAAAACTGCCTTTTCCACGCACACGATAAATTAAACCAGCTTGTTCTAGTTCATTTAAAGCTCGTTTGGAGGTGATACGACTAACTTGATAACGATCGGATAATTCTTTTTCTGTCGGTAACTGTTCATCGACTTCTAGTTTTCCAGATAAGATTTCGTCCTTTAAATCAAGAAGGATTGTCTGGTAAAGTGGTTTTGTCATAATGCTCTCCTTTTTGTATTTGATATATCATATTTTGATGGTAACATAAAAATCATCAAAGTAAAATAAAATTTTTTGCTTGAAAGCGTGGACATTTACAGAGATAGACAGTATAATGGCAGAGTAAGATATACCAACTTATCGGAGGGTGAATTAAATGGCTTATAAAGATATACCAATTTCAGTACAAGAATTTATGGATAAAATCACAGAATTATGTGGAACAGAGCATGCAGATTGGGCTAAAAACTTTAATGCTGGTTTTGCGAATACATTATTAACAACAGTTAAACGACATGAAGATGGCACAAGTTTCTTATTAACTGGGGATATTCCAGCGATGTGGTTACGTGACTCGACAGCACAAGTTCGTCCGTACTTAGTGATTGCCAAAGAAGATGAAGACTTAGCATCAATGATTAGCGGTTTAGTAAAAAAACAATTCTTCTATATCAATATTGATCCATATGCAAATGCGTTTAATGAAGAAGCAAACGGTGCAGGTCACCAAGATGACTATACAGTAATGAACGATTGGATTTGGGAACGTAAATATGAAATTGATTCGTTAGCTTATCCAACTCAATTAGCCTACCTATTATATAAAAATACTGGCCGCACCGACCAATTCAACGAGGATTTCGTCGAAGGCATTAAAAAAATCTTGCACGTTTTCAAAACGGAACAAGATCATCGCAAATCACCATACAATTTTGTCCGTGATACGTGGAGAGCAGAAGATACATTAATCAATCATGGTCGTGGAGTAGAAGTTGCACCAACAGGTATGACCTGGTCAGGTTTCCGTCCAAGTGATGATGCTTGTGCTGGTGGTGGTTACTTAGTACCGTCAAACATGTTTGCAGTTGTTGTTTTAGGTTATATTGAAGAAATCTTCTCATCAATTTTAGAAGATACAAAAATCGTGGCTGAAGCGAAAACTTTACGTGAAGAAATTGAAGCAGGGATTCAAGCACATGGTCGTACAACGAATCAAGCGGGCGAAGATGTTTATGCTTACGAAGTTGATGGTTTAGGCAATGCATCATTAATGGATGATTCAAACGTACCGAACTTAATTGCAGCACCCTACTTAGGTTATGGCTCAGTCGATGATGAACGTTATTTACGTACGCGTAAAACATTATTAAGTAGTGAAAACCCATACTTCTATGAAGGAAAATTTGCTAAAGGTATTGGATCTTCTCATACACCTGAAAACTATGTTTGGCCAATCGCGATGGCAATGGAAGGTATGACAACAAATGATAAGTCTGAAAAAGAACGCATTCTAAATACATTAGTTGCAACGGATGCCGGTACGAACTTAATGCATGAAGGCTTTGATGTTGATAATCCAGATAATTACACACGTGAATGGTTCTCATGGGCGAACATGATGTTTTGTGAATTAGTAATGGATTATTTTGATATCCGTGTTGAAAAATAAGAATTAAAATAGGAGCGTACTATAATGAAGAAAAAAGTTTATATTATCTCTCATAGTCATTGGGACCGTGAGTGGTACTTACCATACGAGCAACACCATATGCTATTAATCGAACTAATGGATGATTTATTAGAAATTTTTGAAACAGATGCAGATTTTAATAGCTTCCATTTAGATGGACAAACGATTTTATTAGACGATTACTTACAAGTACGTCCGGAAAAACGAGATGTGATTCAAAAAGCGATTGATGATGGAAAATTACGTATTGGACCATTCTACATTTTACAAGATGACTTTTTAATTAGTTCAGAGTCAAACGTTCGTAACATGTTAATTGGTATGGAAGAAAGTAAAAAATGGGGGATACCAGTTAAATTAGGCTACTTCCCAGATACTTTTGGAAATATGGGACAAGCACCACAAATGATGCGGAAAGCTGGCCTTGAAGCAGCGGCCTTTGGTCGTGGTGTAAAACCAATCGGCTTTGATAACGAAGTTTTGGAACAAGAAAGCTACTCTTCGCAATACTCAGAGATGTGGTGGAAAGGTCCAGACCAATCTGAAATCTTTGGTTTATTATTTGCTAACTGGTACAGTAACGGGAATGAAATTCCAGCTGAAAAAGAGGCAGCGATTAAATTCTGGGATCAAAAATTAGCAGATGTTGAGAAATTTGCGTCAACTGGTCACTTATTAATGATGAATGGTGTTGACCATCAACCTGTTCAAAAAGATGTAACTGCGGCAATTAAATTAGCCAATGAGTTGTACCCAGACTATGAATTTATTCATTCGAACTTCACTGATTACCTAGAAGCGGTTCAAAAAGATTTACCAGCTGATTTAGGAACTGTTGAAGGCGAGTTAACTTCACAAGAAACAGATGGTTGGTATACTTTAGCCAATACTTCTTCTGCTCGTGTTTACTTAAAACAATGGAACACGCGTGTTCAACGTCAATTAGAAAATATTGCAGAACCTTTAGCAACAATGGCGTACGAAGTAACAGGTAAATATCCTCACGATGAGTTGGATTATGGTTGGAAAACATTAATGCAAAACCATCCACATGATTCGATTTGTGGTTGTTCAGTTGATGCCGTTCACCGTGAAATGATGCCTCGTTTTGAAAAAGCCAATGAAGTTGGTATTTATGTCGCTAATGAAGCCGTTCGTCAATTAACTGAAAAAATCGATACAACAATATTCCCTGAAGGCAGTTTCCCATTTGTTGTTTTCAATACGAATGGTTTAGCCAAATCAGGCGATGCAGTCATCGAAGTTGAATTAGAGCGTAAAACGTTCCATCAAGGCTGGCCAGCACAACTTTATAGCCAGCTAGAAGAAATGCCAAAAGGCGATTATCATGTGATTGATAAAGAAGGAAACGTTGTGGCAGCTGTTATTTCAGAAGAAGATGTCCGTTTTGATTATGATTTACCAAAAGATGCTTTCCGTATTCCTTATATGGAACGTTTTGTAACAGTAACAATGCCAATTGCTGAAATGGCTCCTTATGCATGGGAAACATATGCGGTTGTTGCTGGAAAAGCAGAAGTTGCAGTGACAGAAGTCCTAGCAAATGAAACTGGAACAGTTATCGAAAATGATCAGATTAAAGTTGAAATTGCTGAGAATGGTTCACTAACAGTTACGGATAAAGCAACCAACGTAAGCGTGGATAACTTAGCAGTCTTTGAAAACGTAGGAGATATCGCAAATGAATATATCTTCTTCCAACCGCAAGGCGACAAAGCAATTTTATCAAGCGATGTAAAAGCTGAAATTAACGTTCTTTCAAATACAGCTGAAAAAGCAGTCATTGAATTGGTACATGTTCTAGATATTCCAGTTTCTGCAGATGAGCTTTTAGAAAGAGAACAAAAAATGGTTGTTGGCTTCCCATCACGTAAAGCACAACGTTCAACGAAAACAGCACCATTAACCATTACGACAACTGTAACGGTTCGTTCAAATAGTAAAAAAGTTGATTTTGAAACAAGTTTAAACAACCAAATGAAAGATCACCGTTTACGTGTGTTATTCCCAACTGGTTTAGTTAATGTTGAGACGCATGAAGCAGATAGTATTTATGAAGTAGTTAAACGTCCAAATGGTGTGAGTGCAAGTTGGAAAAACCCAACAAACCCACAACATCAACATGCTTTCGCAAACTTACACGATGCAACACGTGGTGTAACGGTCGGTAACTACGGCTTAAACGAGTATGAAATTGTTGATAGCGAAACGATTGCTGTGACATTATTACGTGCAGTAGGTGAATTAGGTGACTGGGGTTACTTCCCAACACCAGAAGCACAATGTATTGGTGAGTTCACTTTCCATTACAGTGTGGAATTACATGGGGAACCAGAAACGCGTTATGCAACATACCAAAATGCGTATACTGCTCAAGTACCATTTACGACAAAACAAGTAGCAATTCAAGAAGGAACACTAGCTCCAAGTCGTCAATTTGTTGAATTAGCGGGAGATTTATTTGTTCCAACCGCTTTAAAACGTCGTAAATCAGACAACCATGTAATTTTACGTGGTTTTAACATGGCTGATACAGATCGTGACTTAACAATTACAAAAGCGAACGTTCAACCAGAACTTCTAAACTTATTAGAAGAAAAAATGGATGAAGCTTACCCAGAAAAACTAGCTGCATACGAAATCCGTACAGTTGATTTAGGTGAGTAATGCAAATTCCTTTCCCTGTTAGTGATTCCTTCATGAGTTTATAAAGGGTTCTATAAATAAAAGCAAGCAGTGGCTGCATGAACCACTGCTTGTTTTTATTTTTCAATGATATAAAGCGATTGTTTGCCCATTGCGTTGAAAGTTGCTTCGAACTGTTGACGTTCAATTGCCCGGTTTTTAGCATATAAGGGATCATTAATATAAATATTTTTTTGATCAAAGCCAACAATCACACCCGAGTGGATGAGGGGCGTCACTTGATAATTACCAGTGGGTGTTTCCCAAGAAATAAAGTCCTCCTCTTGTGGTATGACAAAATCTAAGCTGCCTAAGACCCAGACAGGATTTCCGTGTGCCACTTGTTGTAGTAAGTCACTCAAATCAGTTTTGGTACTAGCGACGATTTGTTGATTTTCAGTGATATATTTTTTAGCCAGTCGTTCAATTGGTGGCACGAAAACACCCATCGCTAAGACTTCATCGGTCATGCTACCAACAAAACCTTGGTTGGGATCACCTTTTAAGTCGGAGTCATAGTTGAGTGGCACATGCTCGATTTGTTTGGCTAGTGTATTTTTATCGACGTCAATGGCGTAATAATTTAAAAGCATCGCTAGTGCAGTGACTTCACAACCATTAATCAGCGAAGGCTCTTCTAATTGATGAATAAAAGGGACATCGAGTAACATTTCAGCAGTCTTTTGCTTATCTTCAGGGTGTTTTTTTTCTTCCTTGTATATTTCAGTTTGCCGATTTTGTTCAAGTTTGATTAGTGGTCGAATGAAGGTAACGTAGGAAAAGAGGATTAATGAAATAATTACAATCATCCGTTTGGTCGTGCGTGAGCTTTCTTGCCACGATTGTTGAAAAAAATGAATGATAAACACAGCCTTTCTAAAAGTTCTTTACGTCCTTTATCGGTTTCTTTTGATTAAGTTAAATCCATATGGCTAGTTATATATTTTTGGAGATACTCATGCTATAATGAACTGCTTATATTGTAGTGTAATTTACAAAAAAGATAAAGAATTAGGAAGAAAGAGGGGAAAACATGAACAAACGTTGGACAATTGAACGAATTCGCGAATTCGTTGAAAAGAATTCAGATAGCAAACTGTTAACAACGGAATACCATGGATTTTCACAAGATTTATTATTTGAATGTGCTTGTGGAAACCGTTTCGAAAAAAAATTCAAGAAATTTAAAGATAACCATCAGAGAAAATGTGAAGTTTGCCAACCACCAAAAGCTTCACGCTAAATAAAAATCCGTTCACGCAATTGGCGTTAACGGATTTTTTTTGTTGTTTTAAATAAATTGGGTATCACTCATCGCAGTTTCTTCTAGGAACCATTCACCGTCCATTTTTACAAAGGTGTGATTCGCGACAGTAATGTGATTACGGTATTTATTTGTGCCTTTATTGACTGTTTTTTGACGAGCTTGAACTTGGATACGAGTCCCGTCTTCTTTGGTGACTTTAAATTCAAGTAGGGTGTGTTCGACATCATACTCTTCAAAGAAAGCAGACATTTCTTTTTGTGTTGCCTCACGTGCACTTGGAACGAGTGTACTAATGTACAAATCAATATCTTCATCGGTCGCCGCTTGTAAATTGGTTTCCAAGACTTTGAGGGCTGCTAAAGCGTCGTCTTTATTTTCTATTTTTCCAGTTATCTCAACTTTACCAGCTTCTTGATTGATACTGTCACTTAACTCGTTTGCTTTATTAAAGTAATTTAAAACAAAAATTAAAAAAAGTAAGCCGGCAACGGCGATAAATATTTTTTTGTACATCTTTTTTCCCCCTGAATGATAACGATTAAACGTCGGATAATTTGCTTGGACTTATTATACCATGATATAGGTTTCGACCGATGATAATTCCTTCAGGCATTGGATAAGGACCATCAAATGGTAATAATGTCGCCGCTAATTCCTCGATTGGTTGATTTTCTTCAAGCCAAGCATGAATACGCCAAAGCGTTGTATCAATTCGACTTAAAATACCTCCATAACGAATATCTAAAACTTCCCAACCAAATGCTTTATTAGCAGTAAACCAAATCTTACGATGACCTAAGCGAAGTGTTTCGACTTGTTCTTTTAATGTTGTGATTTCATGTAATAAAGCACGCATCGTTGTTTTATCATTTGCCACATAGGCGGCGCGTAAATGAATCCCTAAATCGGTTTTTGTGACGAGTAACTGGGCGAAACGAGTATAATGCTTGAAAATATCTTCTGTCTGTTTTGAGTAAGTTGCATTTTCTAAATCTTTGGCTAAGGCTTGATAATGTTTCGTTAATTCAAAATGTGAAATGGTTTCATCATATAAACCAATTAATAAATCTTGATATAAGATAATTTTACTAATGGCAGAGGCGCTAGGATTTTCTGGAGCAACACCGGGCGTTTGATCAAAGCGATCGAGTAGCAAAAAACTATCCATTGACTCCCCTTGAATTTCATTAAAGCGTTGTGCAAGTAGTTCTTCAGAGACAACTGAGTTAAATTGATGTTCAGCAAATAGTTGTAAACCAAGTAAAGCCGTATCAAATGGGGCTTCTGCACCATCGTCGCCCCAAAGCGTCGCATAAATCGATTCGATGCCTTCTTTTTTACAAGCTGTTAAGGCTGCATTGGTCGAAACGATTGATTTGCCATAATTGGGTGCAAAACCATTCCATGTCCAAATACCACCAGCAAAGACGATGGGTTTTTCTAGTAATTTATGACTAGTCAGTAAATTTTCGTATTCGGACTCTTTATGATGGTAGTAATCCCAGTAGACCATTTTGACATTAGGGATACTTTTGACAACCTCAGCTGGGATTTCAAAATCTGGATCGTAATAATCACCGGTTTTTGAACCGAGACGAAAATACATGTCACTCCACATTTCAACTTCCAGTTGTAACGCATCTGTGATTTCTAAGACTTTGACTAAATGACGGTTCATTATATCGAAACGATTATCAAAGCCATTTTTTTGTAAATAGCGACCGAGTCCTAGGGTGTGTGCTTCGTCCATCCCAATATGAATTTTTTTCGTCCGAAATGGTTTCGAAGCTGCTTGAATCGCTTTTTCTAAAAAGGTATAAGTTTGCGGTTCGTCGACCAATAAAATATCTTCTGTATCACGTATTTCACGTGAAAAATTCCATTTTAATGGATTTTTTAAATGCCCAAGTACCTGGATCGACGGAATCACTTCGATTCCTAAATCAAAACCATAATCATCGATTTCTTTTAGTTCAGCGAATGTATAACGGCCTCTTAAATATCCAAAGTAAGGGTATTCAGGAATTTCGTAAGTGTCTTCCATATAAAGCATTAATTGATTGAGTCCCATTGTGCTACAAGTTTCTAAAATCTCTTTAATTTTTTTAACAGTGGGGACAGCATTTCTTGAAGTGTCAAGCATCGGGCCAATTTGTTTAAAGTTGGTTTTTTCCTGTAAATAGTATTCAGAATCGTCCCAATGATGCAATAGTAATGTCAATCCACGATAAAGATGTGCCGGTTCTGCAAAGGAAATATGAATTTGATCGGGTGTTTTTTTAATTGTCAAATCTTGACCGGTGTGTAAAATTTGAACTTGTTGACCATCATCGGATAATTGGAAGCCTAGTTTTTGTGAGAGATGAGCGAGTCCTTTTTGAACAGCTACTAAATCACCAGTAAAATGTATTT
>DXBN01000168.1 GCA_019116505.1 Candidatus Enterococcus avicola
GTAAAAAATCTTAAAATCATCATGGTTTTTAAATTCCATCCACAAGCGTCTAAAAGTCGATTTGTGGTTGTCGTAGCCGAACATCGTACAAGCCTCGTCTTTTCCTGCATAAATCTGTTCGAGTGGTACAACGGGTCCAATTTCGAATACTTCACTCATTTCGATCACTCCTCACCTAAATAAATTTCTTCCAGTCCGAGTAAATCGGCGATACTGACTGCCACTTCGAACATAATATCTTGCATATCTTTTACATCTGTATGACGTTCTCCGATTAAACCTGTGCCGTCATAAGTCTTAGTAACCATTTCGGTGGATTGAGCAACATCGAGAAGGTATTCTAATGCTCGCCTTACGTTTTCAAATTCCATTTAAATCACTCCTTTTTCTAACTCGATAATTCTTAAAATCGACGGTGTAGGCTTCAATTCAGCTTCTCTAAAGCTTTCATATTGCAATGATTCAAGAAATTGGCACGCTTCTTTAAAATCCACTTTTCGAATTGCGGTGTATCTCACAACGTTCATTCTTACTTTTAACTTAGCGTGCATTCTGCTGATGAATCTGCCTTTCCAAGCTTTAAATAAGTTACCGCTAAATACAGTTTTCTCTCTTTTTTCATGCTCTCTAGCGAATACAGTAGCAAGCGTATTGATGATTGATTTAATTTCTTGCTGTTCGTCATAGCTGATTGTGAGTTGTTCTGATAACTTGTCGTTCATTGCTTCCATTTCCTCAAAACGATTATTCACACGCTTTTCTGTCGCTTTCATATTCGCTTCAATTTTAATGATGTTTCTCATCGTTTGGACTAACGCTATTCCTTGTTCGTTTTGTCGTTCGAGTGTAAATAATAGTGGGTTTTCCTCATTTTTAACTAATTGATTATCCATGTTACTTCTCCTCCGATTTCTTGTTTGATTTCTGATAATAATTTTTCTACTCGTTTTATTGAGTTTGATAACTTTTCTTTTGTTTCTGTCGTCGCTCCTGCAATTGCTGTGGAATCATACACGGTTACAGATTGTTCTTTTACAAAATCATTCATATTTATGATTAACTTGTGGACGTTTATATCAGCATTACGTTGCAATCTAGCCAATTTCGCTTGTTCCAGTTCATCATTTTCGATCGTGCGTTTTGTTTGCAAAGCTTCGTTTTTCTGTGTTACTTCTCGCTCTAATCGCTCTTTTTCCTGTTTTAAAGATTGATTTTCGCTAGAAATTTCAGTTGTTAGTTGTTTCAATTTGTTGTAATCACTCGGCACTCTTTCAACAACTACTTCTTTTTCAATCACTTGCGGTTCTTGTTCGTTTAAATCTTCAATCATTCGAGCTTGCATTTCTATTTGCTCGTCTTTGACTTTTAGCTGGCGTTTGTAAGTTTCAATTTCTCTAGTTGTTGCTTCATCAATCGGTTTCACGCCTGTTTCAGTTGGCACACCGTTTTCGATTAAATTTTCACGCTCTATTTCAGGTAGTAAACCTAACTGGCGTGCTTTGTGTTTGCCATAAGAAGCGAGCGCTCGCTCGTAATCACTTCCCCAACTTTGCGCAATTTGAATTCTTTCGTTGATAGTTCGTTTAGAGTAACCAAAATAACTTTCGGTATATTCTTCAAATTCAGAACACCCTAATTCTAAAAATAGTTTTTCATCTCTAATCTTTTTAACTTCCATCAAAAACTTATAAGCGTACTGTTCAGATACGTTGTAATAAGATTTTGCTTTCTCGTGTGTTTCTAGTGCAAAAACTTCTTTTGATAATTCATTCACTGTTTGACCCCCTTTTTAATCGGTTTTTCCGAAGTCTAACCTAAAAAAATATTGTCTACCGACACGTCTAATGCTTTGGCGATTTCTTGCAACTTCGCATAAGAAACGTTTTTTAATGAATTAATATCTTTCTCGTACGTTCCAATAGTTCTAGAACTCAATCCAACGGCTTCCCCTAGCTCTTCTTGCGACATACCACTTAAATTTCTTAACTGTTTAAGTGTGAATTGTTTTTGGTCTAGCATTTTTTTATCACTCCCTTTATTTAACTTGTCTTTATTATATACTACGGTTTTTCCGAAGTCAACAACTTTATATCATTTTTTCCGAATTTGTTTTCATCTTATTGTTTCGCTTTTTCCGAAAAAGTGATATAATATAGGAAGAAAGAAGGAAAGTGGTGAGAAACAAAATGAGCGAAAACAATTATTTTTCTAAAAATTTGAGATACTTAAGAGAAAAGAACAATGTGGAACAAATTCAATTAGCTAATCATTTAGGTAGGAAAAGCGGAACATCAGTAAGTGAATGGGAATCTGGAAAGTACACACCTAAAGCTGGAACGTTGAACGAGATCGCTAAATATTTTAGAGTAACGATGTCAGATTTGATGGAAAAAGATTTAAGCAAAACAGTCACCAATGTGATCCCCTATGGAAATACCGTCAATATTCCCGTTTTAGGAGAAATTGCATGTGGCGACCCAATCACAGCCGAGGAAAATATCCAAGGCTATCGAGACGAAGTTGCCGACACACTACCAACAGGCGATTTATTCTATCTTCGTTGCAAAGGTGATAGCATGGCAACAACCATTCCAAATAACGCTTATGTACTTATTAGACAACAACCAGACGTGGAAGAAGGAGAAATTGCAGCGGTTCTTGTAAACGGTGATACAGAAGCTACTCTCAAACGTGTTAAGCGTCAAGGTGATTTAGTTATGTTGATTGCTGACAATCCAAACTACCCACCTTATATCGTTACAGAAGAAAATCCTGCACGAATATTAGGCAAAGCGATTAAATTCAGCGCCGACCTATAAAAATACCCCTATCGTAGCTACCAACTACGATAAGGGTTTACTCTATATAATATAGAAAGATGATGTTAAAACTATTATATCAAAGAGAGAAGGAAGTTAATATGCATAAATATGTTGTGTTGCAAGTTGTTCTAAAAGAAAAATTTATAGGGAAAGGTTCGCAAAATCTTTCAGAACTCGAAAACACTATAAATAAACAATGTGCTAAAGGTTACCGATTACACACTATATCTACTACAAATGGCGGCAGTAAAGGCTTCGGTGGTGGCGATAGAATCCAAGCTACTTTAGTTTTTGAAAGTCTATAAACAAAAAAACACGCCCCTCCTCTCACAGAATGGCGTGCCAAGCAAACAAGCATAGCTTATTTAACTATGCCTATTATATCAAATGATAGGAGGTTTTACCATGTGGATTGAAGAATTAGACAACGGAAAATACAAATATAACGAAAGATATAAAAACCCGTTAACAGAGCGTTACAACTACGTTAGTGTGACGCTTAACAGCAAGTCTAACCAAGCGAAAAAACAAGCACAATCCATTCTAAACGACAAAATAGAAAAGAAAACAATAAAAGTAATAGAATCAGATATGACTTTCGAACAAGTTTACGATGAATGGATTGTCATCTACAAAAATAAAGTAAAGCAGTCAACCTATTTTTCGGCACTCTCTGCCTATCGTATTGTCTCACAGTGGTTTGACAAAAAAGCGTTGGTCCGAAACGTTAAAGCTAGTTTTATTCAAAATTTACTAGATGACTTTTATTATAAACAAGACCACTCTCATTCTTACACCGACCTATTACGAACCTTTTTAAGCAATGTTTTTGAGCACGCCAAAAGAATCGGTGCAGTTGATGCTAATATTATGAGAGACGTAAAATTAAAAAATGACAAATTAAAAGATAAAAACGAGAATTTATCAGATAAGTTTCTCGAACAAGACGAAATTTATCTTGTGTTAGATGAAATGAAAAAGTGGCCGAAAGTACCTAGAAAGTATCGGTTTGCTGAAGGTTTAGAATTGATGTCCCTAACTGGAATGCGATACGGGGAAATGGCTGCTTTGAAAAATGATGATGTTGACGGCAATCTTTTGCGAATTGACGAAACGCTATTTTATAATTATAAAGTAAAAAAAGGCGAAGAAACAAACTCACCTAAAAATAACTCATCAAATCGGACTATCGCATTATCCAACCGCTCAATCGAGATACTGGATAAGTGGAAAAAAGAAAATGAATACAATCGAAAATTGAACACAAATTATGACCCATCGGGTTACCTATTTTGCGAAACTGATGGTACTTTTATCGGTGTACACCCTATCAATCGCTTGCTGGGAAATATAAGAAAGAAATTATCTAACGAAGGCAAGCTTGATAAATATATTACGACGCACACTTTTAGGCACAGTCACATATCTATGTTGGCAGAATTAGGAATACCACTAAAAGCGATAATGGATCGTGTAGGCCACACTAATCCTAATACAACACTAAAAATATATACACATGTAACTAAAAAAATGGAGCTAGATTTGATTAATAAACTAAATGAAAAAGAGAAGAGAAATTAATCTCCTCTCTTTTTTGCTACTTTAGCGCTACTTTTAAGCATTTTCAAATAGATAAAACGAGAATATACGCTGGTATATCAACGTTTCTAATCTAATGTCACATTATGATAAACATAGTGCTATATCGTTTCTAAGATTAGTATAATCTATTAAAAACGCCTATTTATAGCCATTTATCTATAAATTTAATGCACACACTATCACATTGTGTGCAACTTACTGCTACTTTTTTGCTACTTTTTGAGCTAAAAATTAATCACCTCCCCCTGCGTATCTATATGCAAGGAGGTGATTTTTATGTACTTTAAAAATGATTTAGGCACGGTCAGAATCGAAGGTAACAAAGTAATTACAGAAACACGATTTTCGATTACAACAATCGAGGTTAAGGCTATCGCATATATCAGGCGTTACTATTGCATGGAAGTTGCTGCATTAAAACAAATGGAAGAAAATTAGCTTGTCGCAAGACAGGCTTTTTTTTGTTTTTGTGCAAATAAAAAAAGCCTAGTCGTCCACATTCGGATAACTAGGCTTTTAATCTAATCAAACGAGGTCTTTCCCACGTCAGAAGAATCTAAGGAGTTTTTCACTTCCTTTGATTTATTTTTTTGTGTTTGATTAGTTGTTTATTTACATTCTTACTTCATAGTTCCATTTCTTACTTTGTAAAAACTTCTCTAAATTTAGTTTGTTGACGGAATTTTGACTAAAGGTCCCGACTGCAACTTTAATGCGACCATCTTTACCAACAACTTCTTTATAGGACCAGTTGTGGTCCTTGCAATACTTAACTACCGCTTTATGACCTGCACTGTTTTTGACGTACCAATATGTTTCCACAGTATGTCGTGGGCGTTCTTTTGTTGCTGTCGCTACTGCTTGAATATCGTTCGGATGCGCCCATCCCCAATTTTCAATCAAGTATTTTTTTGTACCTTTGGCATTAATCTTTTTGATCGTACCAGTCTCACTTTTTTTGGCGGTTGACCGTCCAGCGCCATAGCTATCAGCATATAACGCATCAAAGACTTTTACTTTATCGCCAACTTTTCCGTTGGTTACTGGTTTATCGTTTTTGGCAGTTGATGGTGTAGATAACTTCGTTTTAAACGCATTCCAGCGTGTCCACTTACCATCTTTGTTAAATTGTGCCGGACAATTTTTGCGACTAGCATCATAATGGCGTACCACTCTATCCGCTGGCACGTTGTATTTTGCCATTAGGTATTTGACTAGCTCTAGCGTATTTTTCTCCGTTTTAGCTGTCACTGCGCCGCTAGGCAAGCACATCTCAATACCAATACTATTTTGGTTAGTAATGCCATACTTGCCATAGCCATCACCACAATGCCAAGCGCCATGCTTATCTTCAACAGATTGCCAAATGCTTGTATCGTCTACAAAGTAATGTGCTGACGCTCCTCTGTTGCCACCTGCGAAGTAGTCCGCATTATTTTTAGCGGTTGATTTAGCGCCTACGTCATGCAATACGATATATTTGATATTGTTACTGTTAAAGTGATTGTATGCACTGATTTTTTTATTGATTGGTAACATTGTATAACCTCCTTTATTTTTATGCTATGAAACTTTTGTTACTTTGGTATACTCCTTGTAACGGCTAGTGGTCAGCCGATTAAATGAAGGAGGTGAAATGAATGAACATCGAAGCCATTGTTAACAAAAATGTGAATCAAACTTTGAATGATTCAACTATTAGACAACTTTTAAACGAATTAAGCTCAAGCCAATCCAAGAATAATATTTCGTTAAGTCCTGGTGAAGCTCAATTCGTTGCAGATTTAGCAGTAATAATCACAAAATTCGCTGTTAAGAATGCTACTGTTGCAACTATTAATTCTATTTCAGAAATCAACAACTCTAGATAGTTCTGTAGATTTTTTAACAACTACATCGGAATTAATTTTAGTCCCGATATCGTTTCGCTCCTCGCCGTCATCGGCTTGGGGCGGATTTAATTTTGCGTTAACTTTTGTTAATTCATCGGATAAAGTATCTACTACTTCCTTTATCTTATTTACTTCACTGGTTAGATTTCTAATAGTTTGCTGTAAATCTTTCATTATTTCCCTCCTCCTAAATTTAAAATAGAAAAAGGACTAGCGTTTGCTAATCCTCTTTATGATAGTTATGACTCGATACGCCAATCAGACCGCCGATAAAAGTGGCGATCAAACCGATGACTGTTACAATCGTTTCGGTATTAGCAAGTAATCCAGTAGCGCCAAATCCTGCGATTAACGTCATTAAAGCCGGTGCAAAAATGGTTACGAGGTATTTTAAAAAGTCGTATGTTTTATTTGATAGTTTCACGTTCTCAACCCCTTTCCCTAAAAAGCGTTTTTAATTGTT